>DONH01000492.1 GCA_003509235.1 Planctomycetaceae bacterium | reverse complement strand
GAAGTCTTGTTTGATGGAACTCGTTCGACGGGTGTTCGTGTTGCGGATGAGGCCGGGAATATTTCATCTATCAGTTCTAAAGTTGTTGTGGATGCGAGTGGACAATCAGCGATGGTCACGAGCAGGCTCGGCCTGCGGGAGTGGGATCCAGTTCTGAAAAAAGCAGCTGTATGGAGTTACTGGAAAGGTGCGGCTCGTGGAACCGGTCGTGACGAGGGGGCCACTCTTGTCATGCAACTCGACGACAAACAGGGCTGGTTGTGGTACATACCACTGAATGATGATGTGGTTAGTGTCGGTGTAGTTGCAGGATATGAATATCTTCTTAAGGACCGGGAGAACAAGAAACCGGACGTTGTTTATGCAGCTGAATTGGATCGCTGCCCCGGGTTGCACGGACGACTCGATAATGCGACGAAAATAGAATCTGTGCGTGTGGCGAAGGAGTACTCGTATCGAGCTCGCGACGTGGCTGGTGACGGCTGGGTTCTCGTTGGCGACGCGTTTGGTTTTCTCGATCCACTTTATTCTTCAGGTATATTGCTGGCATTAAAAAGTGGGGAGCTTGCTGGTGACGCTATTGTGGCTGCGCTTCAAGAGAATGATCCTTCCGCGAGTCGATTGGGTTGCTGGGGAGAGGATTATGTGCGGGGCATGGACCGAATGCGTCGCCTTGTCTACGAATTTTATGATGGGTTTAACTTTGGCAGGTTCGTCAAGCGGTTTCCTCATCTTCGTGGCCACGTAACTGACCTCTTAATTGGTGATTTATTTAATGAACGGCTTGATGAAATCATTGAGCCTCTTGAAACTCTTCGGGCTGAACAAGAAGCAGCATCAACGTAAGTTGTTTTGCGGGTGGATGGCCAATCTCACGCATCGCGAGATGTCTCGAGCAATTTTATCCAAGGTCCAACGAATAAGCCGCTGTCGAGATAGGTTCGGCCGCTTACGAGATTCTTATCGACAACACAGGGGGCATCGACAAAAATACCTCCTGCCGATTCAAGTTCATGACGGCACTTCGCGACCGTTGTCATGCGTCGCCCTCGTACACAGTCTGCGTAAGCGGGTATTTCAACGCCATGGCACACACTTGCCACAGGTTTGTCTGCACTGAAAAAGTGCTGCGTGATTCGGATAAGGTCAGTATCGTAGCGAATGTATTCCGGGGCGCGGCCTCCACTGAAAAAAATACCCTGATAATTTTCGGGGTCGATGTCTGCAAATGCAGCGTCTGCCATGATCTGGTAGCCCTCCCATTCTTTGGTAATCGTCCAGCCAGGTCGTACTTCGTGTAAAACCATTTGGTGCAAACGCCTTTCTGGTGCAATGACATGTGGTTGGAAGCCAGCTTCTTGGAGGCGGAAGAATGGGTAAAGCGTGTCTACTGTTTCAGAAGCATCACCAATAACAATTAGAACCTCACTAGTGGAGTGCTCATTTTCAGGTCTGGCAAACATGGTTTCCTCGGTGGTGAGCGGATTGATGTAGGGTGAAGATGTCGCGTGGGCTGAAGGCTAGGTACCGTAACGAGATTTGGCGTCACATGAATATACCTGTTTTTTCTGTCAGAAGCTTGGGGCTGGTCGTGTGGAGAGCGTGCCGTCAGCTTTTCATTTCGGATAATGGCTCGCTAGTTGTAAGAGGTTCTGATGTGTGCCATGGTATTAGCAGTGTTTCATGTTTAGTCATGTGTGTTCAGTCTCTGCTGGACAGGAAAAGGTGTAGTAACTGTTTCTATGAAACGAGTGTGTGAAGAAATGAGGCGGTGCGTATCTTTTCGGAAACTACGCCATGCCTTTTTTGTGGCCAGTGGATTGCTAGTTGTTTTCAGCGGGACATCTGCTGCTCAAGCGGAGTTTGATTCTCCGCCCAATATCCTGATGATTTTGACAGATGATCAAGGGTGGGGTGATGTTGCTGCATACGGAGCCAACGACCTGAAGACTCCAGCAATGGATTCACTGATTGCCACAGGAATGAGGTTCGATAATTTCTACGCAAATTGCCCGGTGTGTTCACCGACTCGTGCAGCCCTTCTGTCCGGTGTGGTGCCAGACAAAGTTGGGGTTCCTGGTGTGATTCGCACTCACACTGACAATAATTGGGGTTTTCTCCGTCCAGATGCAACGCTTCTTCCAAAGCCTTTAAAAGCAGTTGGATACCACACCGCAATCATTGGTAAATGGCATCTTGGACTCGAGTCTCCATCTCGTCCGACAGACCATGGATTTGATCATTTTCATGGATTTCTTGGAGACATGATGGATGACTACTGGTCTCACACTCGTCATGAGCAGCACTACATGCGATTGAATACTGTTGATGTTCGACCAGAGGGGCATGCAACAGATATTTTTACTGAGTGGGCCACTGAGTACATATCGTCCCGGGCTGATACAGCGCAGCCATGGTTTTGCTATCTTGCCTTCAATGCGCCACATACTCCTGTGCAACCTCCTCTAGCGTATCTTGAAAAGGTTTTATCTCGTGAGCCCGGCATAGATCCAGTGCGGGCCGAACTCGTCGCATTCATTGAACATCTTGATGCAGGAATCGGTCGTGTTGTTGAGTGCTTGAGAAAAACAGGGCAGGCTGAAAATACGCTCATTGTTTTTACGTCTGATAACGGCGGGCACAAAGGAAGTCTGGCAAACTGTGGCCCTCATCGTGGATTCAAGCAAGAAATGTATGAGGGAGGAATTGCGGTACCGTTTTGTGCAGTATGGCCTGGGTACATTGCGGCGGGGTCACGTAGTGATCTTGTAGCATTAACAAGTGATCTTTTTCCGACATTTTGTGAGGCGGCTGGAGCAACAATCGAACATGAGATTGACGGTGTGTCGATACTGCCAACACTCCTTGGGAAGAAGCAGTCGTTCGATCGAACTCTTTTCTGGGTTCGAAGAGAAGGGGGGCAACTTTATCAAGGGCAGGATTACTACGCTGTTCGGCGTGGCCCCTGGAAATTACTTCAAAATACTCCCTTTGAAAAATTTCAGTTATTTAATCTGAGTGATGACCCACTTGAATCTGTCGATGTGAGTAACAAGCATCGGACCATTGTAAGAGAACTAACGGAGGCACTTCGTCGTCACGTGCAGGCGGCCGCTCAGGTGCCTTGGCAGCAGTCAACAAGTGATGACGATTCGCGTGGATGAGATGATAGCGTGGTCGTTGGAAAGGTCTCCGAGGGAGAGAATCTTTCAAGTCGATGCAGATTGTGTCTGAAAAGGTTATGCTTGCGTGACACGTTAATAAAAGTCATGTCGAATCTTGATATGGGGGTGTTATGAAAAAGTTTCTAGTTCTTGCCTGTCTGTTCGTTTGCTTTCACGGCGTACCCGTAGCAGCTGAGCAGACTCCGAATATCGTGATGATTTTCTGTGATGATCTCACCAATCAGGCACTGAGTTGTTATGGAAATTCTCTCAAGTTACTTGAGACTCCAAATATTGATCGGCTAGCGAAAGAAGGAATGCTATTCCGTCGCTGCATGGTCCCAAATTCTATTTGCGGTCCAAGTCGGGCTGCGATCTTGACTGGCAAGTACGCGCACATAAATGGTTTTCGCTGTAATGGTGATCAGTTCGATGGTGCGCAGCCAACATTTGCCAAAATGCTTCAATCGGCTGGCTATCAAACAGCCATGATTGGAAAGTGGCATCTCAAGAGTGATCCGACCGGTTTCGATCATTGGCACATCCTGCCAGGTCAGGGGTCGTACTATAACCCGAGGATGATTAACAACGGTGAGCAGGTTCAGCATGAAGGATACGTCACCGATATTATTTCTGACTTATCAATCGATTGGTTGAAAGATGTAGATCGATCCAAGCCATTTCTTCTTATGTCCCAGCACAAGGCGCCTCACCGCGAATGGTCACCAGCCTTGCGGCATCTTGGTTGGAATGGCGATCGTGTTTTCCCAGAGCCAGAAACACTGTTTGATGATTATTCCGGTCGTGGTCGAGCCGAGCATGAACAAGACATGACGCTCGAAAAAACCTTTCGTCCACTCGATGCAAAACTCGAGCCTCCCCGCACAATTTCAGATGCGCAAAAAAAAGAGTGGGATGTTTATTACGGACCTCGCAATGAGAAGTTTCACAAGCAGGGATTGACTGGAAAAGATCTCGTGAAATGGCGGTACCAAAGGTACATGCACGACTACCTCGGTTGTGTAAAAGCTGTTGATGAGGCTGTTGGCAAACTCCTTGATTATCTTGATTCAGCGGGACTGAGTGAAAATACGTTGGTCTTGTTTTCATCAGACCAAGGGTTTTATCTCGGTGAACATGGTTGGTTTGATAAGCGATGGATTTATGAAGAGTCGCTCACGACGCCGTGCATTGTTCGGTGGCCAGGCGTGACGAAGCCAGGTGCGACGTCAGATGCAATTGTTTCGATACTCGATTTTCCTGAGACGTTTCTTGAGGCTGCTGGTCAATCTGTTCCCTCTGATATGCATGGGAGTAGCCTTGGTCCGTTATTAGCTGGTCGACGGCCAGACGATTGGCGAAAAAGCTTTTATTATCACTACTATGAGTTTCCGGGAGCTCATAGTGTTCGAAAACACTATGGTGTTGTGACAGACCGTTACAAACTCTTTCATTTTTACGAGCCCGATATGAATTATTGGACACTTATTGATAGGAAGCAGGATGCGCACGAACTCAAGAATGTTTACGATCAGCCGCAGTATGCACAAGCACAAAAAGAGTTACATGAAGAACTTGATAGATTACGAAAAGAGTTGAAGGTACCACTTGTTGATCCACCGCGACATGGCCAGAAAAGGAAGCCGAAGGGTAAGCAAAAGTCATAGCCAATAAGATTGTCTCGAGAGGCTCTTGTTTTTTAAAAAAGGTAAAAAATGCTTTCAAACAGAGCATGGTTGGTCTGCTGTATTTGTTTCATAATTGTGCTTGGGATGTCATTTGATTTAGTGGCAGATCCACTTGTGTTTGATCTTTGGCCCGATGGTGTCCCGCTTTCCGGGCCGAAGGCCGAACCTTCTCAAGAAGTGCGCACAAACAAGAATGGAATTTTGCGGATAACCAATGTGACTCGACCGCAACTGACGGTATACCGTCCGGATGATCCAAATGGTGCGGCAGTACTCGTTTGCCCCGGCGGTGGCTACAAGATTTTGGCCTATGAGCATGAAGGTACAGATGTTTGTGAATTTCTTACGAAACACGGAGTGACGGCGATTCTTCTCAAGTATCGTGTTCCATCATCACAGGAAGTTGCTCTCCAGGATGCGCAGCGATCGCTTGGCATGATTCATCATCACGCAGAAGAATGGGGCATTGACCCAGATCGAATCGGAATGCTTGGCTTTTCTGCAGGGGGGAATCTCACTGTTTTGACATGTTTGCATGGAAGCGAACGCACGTACCCAATTGATGAAAAGCTTGATGTTGAAAATCCGACACCCAGCTTTGCTATTCCTGTTTATCCGGCCTATCTTGTTGAGCGTGGTACTGAGGGGCCACTCCTTTCGGCTATCACTGTGAACGATAAAGCACCACCACTGTGTCTCGTTCATGCTGCAGATGATCCTTGGACAGCGAGTAGTAGTTTTCTTCTTGCCGTAGAGTACAAGAAGCACGATGTCCCTTGTGAGGTGCATGTGTACGCAAAGGGTGGGCATGGTTTTGGCATGAAAAAGAAGGGCCTGCCTGTTGATGCGTGGCCCGACCGAGTCGTTGAGTGGATGGACTCGATGGGTTATCTGACTGGAGCTGACTCGAACTAGTTTCCTGTGGTAAACCGATGCACCATAGTGTGCATATATGTTTCACCAGGATTTAGACGACCATATGGCCATTCCCCATGCCATTCTGTTTGGTTTATAGCATCAGGAAAACATTCAGTCTCGAGGCAGATCGCTGCATGTTGTCTATAGGTAGTCCCATCTTTTCCTGTGAGTGATGAGTCAAGATAATTACCTGTGTATATTTGAATGCCGGGTTGGTCTGTAAGAATTTCAAGGCTTCGTCTACTAGCGGGATCAGTGAGCGTGACTGCCGGACGAAGTGCTCCGTCAGGTTTCCAGTTATTGATGACAAGGCAATG
>DONH01000481.1 GCA_003509235.1 Planctomycetaceae bacterium | reverse complement strand
CCCCCGCCTTCAATGGCCTCGAAGCAAACTTCTATAGCGACAAGAGCTTTCAGCCCGCCAGTCTTTCGATCGCGAGCATACATGACGTCGTCATCAAAAGCGACATCCGACCATCTCAGACCACGAGGCTTTCCACTTGCAGCTGCTTCATCAATAAACTTTGCCTCAAGCTGTTCTCTTTGACGACGAAAATCCCGTTGAATACGTGCAAGCCTTTCTGCTCGTCTCGCTGCTTGAACAGGACGAACTACCATAACAGTGAGCATAAGCCCTGTTGCAAAACCGAGCACAATGACAAGAAATGATAGAACTGGGACCATTTAGTTTTCCCTTCGTGCTGGAACGATGCATTGAAACGCGACCGCCCTCCCCACAGTGTAAACTTCCTTTGATCAAGGGGCAAAAGAAGAATGTCCTAAACGAGCAACTCCCCCCATTTTCTTTTCTCACCCAAAGAAACACGATGCCAAAAGTAGCAAAGAAAAAGCCCTCACTAAAACGCACATCGTCCTCGAGTAAGCGTTCGGATCGCCCCTTTGGAGCACATCAATCCATATCCGGAGGGCTGCCCAAAGCTGTCGAGCGGGCAACTGAAACTGGCTGCGACTGCATGCAGATATTCACCCGCAACATTAATCAGTGGGCTGTAAAGCCCATCGACCAAGAGATTGCTACGGCATTCCGAGAAGCAGTAAGCAAGGCCAACCTCAAACTTGTCATTGCGCATGATTCGTATCTCATTAATCCAGCATCTGGAGATGACACCCTCCGGAAGAAATCAATACAAGGACTCGTGACAGAATTAGAACGAGCAGACCTTCTTGGGATCCCGTGGGTGGTGGCGCACCCAGGAGCAGCCGGGGAACAAGATCGTACAGTGGCTATAAACCGTGCCGCTGATGGGATTATAGAATCATTACGCAAAACCAAGAAACTCAGCAGTGGCATTCTCATCGAAACCACAGCCGGCCAAGGCACCTGCCTTGGTGATACGTTCGAGGAAATCGCAGCCATGCTTTATCGCATCGACAAAATCAAATCGCTTCAAAAACGTGTTGCCGTCTGCCTTGATACATGTCATGTTTTTGCCGCTGGGTATCCGCTCCAACCAAAAAAATCTCTTGACGAAACTATTCGGCAATTCGACAACACAATCGGTCTTTCCCGACTTAAGGTTATTCACGCTAATGACTCCAAGCGTGAGCTGGGTTCACACGTCGATCGCCACGAGGGTATCGGTCAAGGCGAGATCGGACGCACCGCCTTCAAACTGCTTGTGACTCACCCGAAACTCAAAAAAGTCCCCTTTATTCTCGAGACTCCAAAAGAGGGCGATGACGGCAAGCCTGACCCAAAAAACGATATCCGCAACATCAAACTACTCCGTCGTCTTGAGAGTTGACCAACAAAAGAGCCTGTGACGGCAGAATGTCACGATTGATCAAGAACGTTACGAAGGCGTGACTGCCAAACATCAATAGCAACATCGAGCAGATTGTCAGCCTGCACCCGATCCCCAGTCCACAGAATGCTCCACCACTTGCGGTCATCATCTGAGATAATGAAGGAGCGATAGGAGTTATCGAGGCCATCTCGAAAAACATAGCCCGGCCGCTTGAGTGACGTACCGGGATACTGCTGCAATAATTGAGGTGAAAGTACTTCAGCAACATCACCCACAAGCTCAGCCTTCGAAGACCACGTCGTAAAATCAAGATGGGCGTAGTCGGACATGAGATCTTTTACGTAGGTGCTCGGGAGGCAAAAAATAATTCATCGGACTGTACAGAAGACATTCGGTAAAAACGATGCCGTTCTTGACGAACTGACAACCAGAAATTTTCATTTTCAGCGTGCATAGCAACCTGTGCCACGACGAGGAACAGGTTCCGGTCTGGTGTGTGGCGGCCGAAAACAGTGATTTTCAAGAAATGCACTAGAGCCTAAACTGCCTGACCAATTCCCATAGCCCCTGGGCCTGTGCACCAAGTTCTTCTGAGCTTGCGGCGAGTTCTTCTGATGCCGCTGCGTTACTTTCAATCGTCTGTGACACCGATGAGATTGTTCGCTTCACTTCTGCAGCATTTCTTGCCTGCGACTCACTCGACATTGCAATTTCACCAACCGCATTCGCTGTCGTATCAGCGGCTGTCACAATTGACTCAAGTGATCCGCCGACAATCTCGGACAGCGAAGCACCTTTTTGGATTCTTGAAGACGACTCATTAATAAGCTGTGTGATATCTGTGGTAGCTTCACTTGTACGATTGGCAAGTTTGCGAACTTCCTCAGCAACAACGGCAAAGCCAAGACCATGTTCACCAGCCCGTGCAGCCTCAATTGCTGCATTCAGAGCGAGTAGATTTGTTTGGGAAGTGATGTCACTGATGATGGTAATAATGTCACGAATCTGTTCAGAAGAACTGTGAATCGCCTTCATTGAGTCAACCGCATCACGAACTGCCTGGCTACCAGCCTGCGCAAGATTCACTGTCTTATTTGCTTCCTTCTGGCAATTAGCAGCATTACCTGAAACATCGACAATCGACGTCGCCAGCTCATCCATTGCAGAACTAATCTCTTCAATGCTAGC
>DONH01000246.1 GCA_003509235.1 Planctomycetaceae bacterium | reverse complement strand
GACAAGACTGCTGCGACATTGTTACTCGAGCGAATTCTCGAGCCGCTGGAGTTTAGCGAAGCCAGCAGTCGTATCGACCCAACTCGCAGTGCAACGCTTTACGCAAGACCACTGCCACTCATCGAGGCACTTCAGCGGTCGGGAGATCGGAGCCGAAGACTCTGGATAACTCAAGCGTATTGGCAGGTGTCACGAGGGTATGCCAGTATTCGTTTTGCAACTGAGGCCCGAGAACGTCTTGAATTTATCGCGCCCGGCAGTGACCCGCACGATCAGATGGTACTCGACGTCGCAAGTGCGGCAGCAGAGGCAGACTTGGCAGACGCCCATGCTGAGTTGATTGCCGCACAGCAGCAGCTCGTTGATCTCATCAGGCTGCCTATTGGCGAACCTGCACCGTGGCCGGTTGACCGTCCTCTTGCAGGATCCTATGAAACCCACTTTGCTGCAATTTTTGCGACTCGACCAGCAACAGGACGGATTCGAGCAATTGATCGAATGCTTCCGAGTAAGCATGACGCAGTCGAGGCACGAGCAGTTGCAGTCGAGGCTGCAGAGTCTGCCATGAATCGTGCCGAATCTGACCATGCTCGCGGTAAACGTCCTATTGAGGCCGTTGTTGCAGCCCATCGAATGCTTCGCCTGCAGCAGCAAGAATTTGCGGAGTCGCTCGCAACATACAATCTCGATATCGCAGAGTACGCGATGGCAGTTGCAGATACATCCGTTCCAGACGACCGTTATGTATCGATGCTCATTGGAACACCCATTCAATGGAAACCACAACCTGCCTCAAACGTTATTCCCGCAACTGGACTCCAACCGATTGAGCAGGCAACAACACTCCCGCAGCCATGACCCGACAGGTAGCTCACGCGACACTGATCTGAGACTCCCATCGCCTTGCATCAGCAACTCTATTCTATTGGGCATCCAAACTGCACGCTGTAAAAAGCGGGCTCTTTTTGACAGCACGCATGCCTGGCGTCTCGAGAAAATGACATTCCCACGATCTATCTCCTAGAAAAACACACCGAAGAGCATGCCTGCGACGCTTCCCCATCAATCCTCTGACAATCCAAAACAGGCGAATGAACGTCTCACGATTGGCAATGTAGATGTTGATCCTCCAGTTTTGCAGGCTCCTATGGCTGGCTATACAAATTATGCCTTTCGGCAAGTTGTCAGAGAGTTTGGTGGTGCGGGACTTCTTGCAACAGAAATGATTGCAGCCCGTAGTGCCATTTGGCTTGAGACCAACAAAAGTGAACACCCAGATCGCCTCTGGGGCGTACGTGAGGAACCTCGACCGCTTGCCGTTCAGATGTGGGATAACAACGCTGAAAATTTAGCTCAAGTCGGCAAACGACTGGCACAAGACTTTCGGGTAAGCGTAATTGACCTGAACTTTGGCTGCCCTGTTCGTCAGGTCACGGAAAAAGCGCATAGTGGATCATGGTTGCTACGTGACCCCGAACGTGTTGGTGAAATTGTTCGCCGTGTTGTTGATGCCTGTGGAGACACGCCTGTGTCAGCAAAGATTCGTCTTGGGTGTTCCGAAAATTGTCAGACAGCTATTGAAGTTGCTCAGCGTATCGAAGAAGCCGGGGCAAGTTGTCTTACTGTTCACGGTCGCGTTGCCGCTCAATACTTCAAAGGCGAAGCAGACTGGGAAGCAATCCGTCAAGTAAAACAATGCGTCTCGCGCATGCCCGTAGTTGGCAACGGCGACATCACTTCTGCGGAAGAAGCGGTTTCACGACTTAAGAACTATGGTGTCGACGGAATAATGATCGCGCGAGAGTGCCTGGCGAAACCATGGATTTTTTCACAGGTTGCAGCGCTCCTAAGGGGAGAACAAAAACCTCCTGACCCAACAGCAGAGGAACAAAAGAATGTCGTCCTGCACCACTACGATCTCGTATGCAGCCGGTTTGGTATAGAGCGAGGCACTCTACTCATGAGAAAATTTGCATGCTCATACGCGCAAGGAATTCCTGGAGCGCGAGACTTCCGAGGACATGTCTCCCGTGTCACCACTCGGCCAGAATTTCTCGATGTTGTTCGTCGATATTTTCCAAAACGTGTTACAGACTGAAAACTCAACTTTATGCAGCGACATCGAAGTCTTCCGGAAAATACAACTCGTTGTCATTGCTGGGCAAGGGTCCGGGTTCGTGGAAACAAGGGTTTCCACGATTTCAGTTATGTCAACGACAAAACCAAACAGACCTGCAACTATCCAGCCAAAACCAACATCGGACAATTCGGCGTCACAGGGCGTTTTTTCAGGAAATTTCCCCGAACATTCGGAACATTAACTGTCGGAACTCGAGAATAAACGTATAGTATATACGGTAGTTCGTAATGAAAGACGCATCTTAGACTGCGATTCTAAGATGACCCGTTTCCTACGTAGCATTGGAGTGATCCGGAATGACACAGCCTTGGATCGAAGGCCGTTTTGAAGAAAACATGGTTTTGACGACCGTAGAACAAGCTATCAATTGGGCTCGTCAATCCAGCATTTGGCCCATGACTTTCGGGCTGGCCTGTTGTGCTATCGAGATGATGGCAGCGGGTGCAAGCCGATATGACATGGATCGCTTTGGCGCCGGTGCGTTCCGTGCAACGCCACGACAGGCTGATTTAATGGTTGTTGCTGGAACT
>DONH01000363.1:4145-5526 GCA_003509235.1 Planctomycetaceae bacterium | reverse complement strand
GCCCTGTGAGGAAGGTGTGGCCATCTTGATAAAAAGCTCCAAAAAACGGGTTGCCTAGTCTGCTGAAGATGCCATCATGCTCGGTGTTCCCTGTATCTGCAACCGGTAACGATATGACACCAGTTCCCGTACATCGTCCAGCACTCCCAATCCTCGCCACGGTCAATTGGCCAGAGGGTGCTGGAACGCCTGATCCTGCGACTGCGGCAGCCCTCGCAGCAGCCGCTGAAAAGCTTACGAATGGCCAACTTGTAGCTATCCCTACCGAGACAGTGTACGGTCTGGCAGCGAATGCAACGGACCCTGATGCAGTTGCAGGGATTTTTCAAGCCAAAGGCCGACCGGCAACAAATCCACTTATCGTGCATGTTTCGGATGAGAGCATGGCGCTGACTCTGGTAAGCCAGTGGCCGGACATTGCTCAGAAAGCTGCCGCTGCATTCTGGCCAGGACCGCTGACTCTGGTTGTTCCAAAGGCCGACGCCGTACCAGACATTGTCACTGCTGGTGGACGCACCGTAGCGTTACGATGCCCCAGCCTCAAAGTTACCCATCAACTTATCAAATTGTCTCAACGACCTTTAGCAGCTCCAAGTGCAAATCGATCTGAAGCCGTATCACCCACAACAGCGCAACATGTTCTAGAAGGACTTGGAAATCGAATAGGCATGATTCTGGACAACGGCCCTTGTGAGCATGGCCTTGAGTCAACGGTTCTTGACTGCACCGTCAACCCACCAAAAATTCTGCGTCCAGGTCCGATATCTGCTGTGCAGCTTGAACAAGCTTTAGGCATATCGGTTTATTCATCAGAACCAGAAACAAGTGGAGCGGGGCAGGGCAGTGGGTCTGATACAGTTCTCCGCAGCCCCGGAACACAGCAGCGGCATTACGCACCTCGGACACAACTCACGTTATCCAAGAATGCACACTCCGTCATTACACAGCTCATTCAAGACGGTCACCGAGTCGGCTGGCTGTGCAACTCTCCCGAGGAAAGCGCCGTACAAACGCTTGCAAAGTCTCCAGAGGTGCTTGTCATTCCAATGCCTAAAGACCCCACCGCGTACGCCCGCAGCCTCTACGCCACACTCCACGCCCTTGATCAACGTGGACTGGGTCGACTGATTGTTGACGCGGTTCCCTCAGGGCCAGAGTGGGCAGCGGTACGAGACCGACTCAACCGCGCAGCCACGTGAATCGGATCAATCCAGATTGCCAACCCCAGAGCCCCGGCGGCACGAACTCTCGTTGACAACAGGGCTGAACAACCGTACCAATAAGGTTGTTCGTCGGCATCTTGTCGCTCAATCGACAGGTTTTCTGGGGTTCAGGACAGATAGCTCAGTTGGTAGAGCAACGGACTGAAAATCCGTGTGTC
>DONH01000363.1:0-3840 GCA_003509235.1 Planctomycetaceae bacterium | reverse complement strand
ACGGACTGAAAATCCGTGTGTCGGGAGTTCGAGCCTCCCTCTGTCCACTACAAACAAGGGCATGGGTGTTTGAAACCTCCGAATTCGATTGTTCTGTCATCGTGGTTTGCTCGATCGGTAACCGAGCATCTGGACGGTATCCGAAAACAACCTAACTTTGACTTTGGGTAGAAGAGGTCATAATCTCCGGAATTTATGTATCTGTTCTGCTGGTAGTAGCTGCTGCTGCCTTGCCTATACGGCTTGCCTTCGCTTCACGCTCCGACGAATAACGCCTTCAGTTACTGCCCATCTTCCTGATTCTTCTTTGCATTCTCTAAACACGTATTCGTACCTTCTGCGCTAAGCACGAGCATTGCTTGTGTTCTGTTTACAGCAACGAGACCAGACACTTCTCAGCACCAGTCATTCCGAAACCATATCTATAACAGCAACGACTGGAATATGGTCGGACAACACTTCAGTCGTCGCATCACGAAGAATCCCAGCAGACAAAACGCTTTCCTGGAGATTCCGCGACACGAAAATAAAATCGATGCGTCGATCTGGCCCATGATCTTTGTCATCAATTAGTCGTGTTGGAAACGTTCCGACATATGGGCTATCTGCAGATCGCTGACTGGCAACGACATCAATGAAGCCGTGCCCCAAAAGAGCCTCAATCGCCCCATAGTCGATTGCACCATGATTGAGATTACGAGCCGACGACTTTGCTGAGTCGAGTCGCTCAAGGAAAGAAATCAGCTTTGTATTTTTCCCATAATGGTATTCATCTTCGGGTGAAAAAGCGTTGAAGTCTCCCGCCAAGAGAACACGAGGGCTCTCACCGGGAAGACTCATGATATCCTGCTTGAGTAGACCTGCTTCCTCAGCGCGTTTCTTGTAGTTTGATGGATGAAAATGGACCACATAAAACCACACATCCCGAATCTGACATCGCAGGAGCCCATGGTGGAACCCTTCCTGAATGCGACGAACATGTGAAATTGGATACCGTGATGTGATTCCCGTTGGAAACCCTCTCTTTTTGAGAATTTCCGAGTACGAGTGCCCCCACGATGCTGCGTCCTCTGCAAGATCTTTTTGCGAAAACCCATTGAGTTCCTGGAGAGAAACAACATCGGGCGATTGCCGGGCCATCCATTGCCTCCAGTCGCCATACCGGGGCTCAGGTTTTTTGGTGAATCCGTACCAGACATTGTGTGTTATTACTTTAAGGACACGCGATTGCTCTGCCTGCCCAAACACCACCTGAGAACTCATGGCAGAGGAGATAACAGCAGCGCTTGCCAAAGTCAGACATGTACGCAAAGACAATGACATAACACTCCAATGCCTCAATGTGTCGTATTGTTAGCTTTCTCCGGTTCCTGATTCGCTCGATGCACTTCGTCTGTTATCTGCTCGAAATACTCGCCGAGCGTTTTATCCACTGCGTCGATCGTTTCCTTATCATCAATATAGGGCATTCCTGCCCGAATTCTTTTTTCAGCTTGTTTGCGATGACTGATGATTTCCTTTACTGCGTCTCTTTTTTCCTTCAACACATTTCTGTAAAAATGTGTCGCCGCGAGTGCACTTGGTGATGCAAACCCTAGGTCTGCCGCCAATACTTTCAAACTTGCTGTGCAGGCGAAATTGGGGTTACGTTCGTACAAATCCTGTAGCAGTTGGCCAGCTGTCTTTTCCCGAGCCTGCTTTGGCACCGCTGGCTCTGTCGCAAGATGCTCAATCAACCCGAGACTACTTTCGACAGCATTGGTCAGTTCGATGAAATACCTATCCATGATGTTCATGCTCTTGTCCCAACACTCGGCAATCCTGCCGGTTATCAGCAAATCATCATCAGCATCCTGCCACCATTGCCATTCGTACCCCTCAGATCCAAGCACTTTCTTATGAGAGGCTTCAACCAAAGCGATGGCCCAATCCAGTTCCCTGATCCTGAAACGGGTCGTGTATTCGTGTGCTTCAAGATACTCTTCCAAATCCTTTGAAACGCTGCGAAACGCTTCGATGACGAGTCGCTCAGATTCGGTGCAACTCGAGTGAGTAATCACCAACCCCCGACGATCTTTGCAGGGATGAAAATTAAACGCTCTCATGCCCTCAAATTTACGGAAATGCCTCGGCAGATGAGTGGGAGAGAGAGGTACTAGTTCTGTTGCCGATTCGGAATACATGATTGCGACAGCATCCCTAGCCCTTAATGCTTCGAATCGCTCTTTGGCTCTCTTTATAGCTGCATCAGATGACATCTTTCATTCCCCATACGGATTGGACGGCTTGGTTGTTATTCAACTTGTTCTGAGTTGTTTTCCATGTCGTTGCATTCAACTTCACTTGGTGCCGCGGTACAGCAACAACCAAAAAGAGCTGATCATCAAATGGAGAAAACTAAGTTTCATTACCCACACCCTCACCAGAAACCCAAATGAACCGAACAAACACTGCCAGCAGACCTGTTGTCTGCTTTTCATGCACATTGGTTTCGGCCTAATGTACTAGGTGTGCATATCCGTAGTAAAGTAAACAATTAATTGTTCACCGAAGAGCAAGAAAAAAGGCCCTTGAGACTTCCACTTAGTAGCCGCGAAGTTTGAGCCTTTATTTGCCTACTTCCAACACAAAATGCACCTGAAAATAACTCAATCCAGTGACCAGCATATCGCTATCTACCTTCTCTGGCCCAACGCCTATACGTCTCTATGTTTGTACGATACGTTTTCCGCGATGCTTCACTTTTTATACCCTTCAATTGATCTTCTGTTTCGAGCACGTAGACGTCGTCAGACTCGGTGCCATGATCATTTGTCCGTCTGATCCATTCATCGAGCAGTTCACGATGGCGCACTAACTCGTCCATATACATTTTGTTTTCAGCTACATTATGCATCTGCCACCTGTCCTGACGATACAAATAGAGCTCTTCTGCCGAGCGGACTTGAGAGAACAGGAGTTCTTCCCCAACGGCACCAATCCCTTGGGTCGCGTGAAGTTCTCGGAGTCGCTGAATGATTAACTTGCTGTCCTTATAGTTACTTGGCATCAGGTGCGGACGATTTGGAAAAAAGTTTCTGATGTAGAGAAAGTCTTCACTGCGCACCGATCGAATTCGATCAACGGCCTCTCCGCACCTATCTCGAGCGGCAAAAACTGCATGTTTGGGCTGAAAATCTTGTGCAAGAATATTTTGGCCCTGCATCCAATCCGGAACACTGATGCCAGCTGCTGCTAGAGACAACGCCGCAACATCGATGTGCTCGACGAGGTCCGTTCGAACACGCCCACCCTGAATGTTCGGGCCTCGAATCACAAGAGGTACGTGCGTTCCTTCGTCATATAAAAACTGCTTGCCACGGGCATGACTCACCCCGTGATCAGTGAAGAAAACAATCAGCGTATTCTCGATCAACCCCTCTTTTTCAAGCCGCCGCAGCACACGCCCGATGTGATGGTCCGTCACGCGAACTGAATCAAGATACAACGACCAATCTTGCAAGAGAATACGATCTGCAGGGTAATACGGCGGCAACAGAACATTGCCAAAATCTGTAGCCTCTCCCACTATGTTGTTTACCTGTTGTTCAAAAGCGGCATACGCTTCGGCTGAGGCCCCTCTAAGCTTCCCTCCATGCAACTGCACCTGCATAAAAAAAGGCTGTCCTGCGCGACGTCCAGACCAATCATTGTCATCGTAAATTGAACGCTTCCAATCAAAATTGTAGTCCGTCTTGCCCATTCTTCCGCGAGAACGATCTGTGAACGGCTGACTTCGGTAGTCAAGGTCAAGCAAACCACTCCCAATACATGTGTAATACCCAGCCTCTTGGAAAAGTT
>DONH01000109.1:4582-4879 GCA_003509235.1 Planctomycetaceae bacterium | reverse complement strand
CGGAGGTGTCTCCGAATCTGAGTTACGAGATGTCGCAGAACTTGTAAGGGATGACCTCCTGGCTTCACCGGCTGTGTCGGCTGCGAATCTTCAAGGGGCGAGAGACTATGAAATCGATATTGAGATTTCAGAAAGAATGCTTCGGAAATACGGGCTCTCACTACGGAATGTTGCCGATATTGTTCGTCGAGAGAATCTTGAGTTGCCAGGTGGCACGATTCGCGGTGAAAGCGGAGAAATTCTGTTGAGAGGGAAAAACAAGCGGTACGTTGGAGATGAGATCGCCACTCTTCCTTT
>DONH01000109.1:555-4247 GCA_003509235.1 Planctomycetaceae bacterium | reverse complement strand
GTAACTTTGCCGGATGGTCTCGTTTTAACCGTTGGTGACTTGGGTACGGTACGTGATGACTTCGCAGATATTACCGCAACGAATCAAATTAATGGTCGGCAAGGAATGGTTGTGTCCATTGATCGTAGTTCCGGTGAAGATCTGCTTGCTATGACTGAAGCAGTCAATGCATACGTTGCCAAGGCGTCACTGCCGCAAGGGTATCAGATTGTGACTTGGGCAGATCAATCGATCGACGTTCGTGATCGACTTGAAATGCTTATGAACACAGGGACACAGGGACTTCTGATTGTTTTTGTCATTCTGTCACTTTTTCTTAATTTGAAAATTGCCTTTTGGGTGGCCTTGGGCATCCCTTTTTGCATGCTGGGAGCTGGTGGTCTGATGTTTCTTACAGACCAGACGCTCAACATGTTGTCTATGTTTGCGTTTCTTATGGCGATTGGTATTGTGGTCGATGATGCAATAGTTGTGAGTGATAATATCGAGCGTCATCGTCGACTTGGCAAAAAGCTAATCACTGCCGCTATCGACGGTACTGCTGAGGTCGCGCCTAGCGTCGTGTCGAGTGTAACCACTACGGTGATTACGTTTCTGCCGTTATGCTTCGTTTCAGGAGTGATGGGGAAATTTATTGCAGTAATGCCATTTGCATTCATCACAGCCCTGATCATGTCTCTTGGTGAATCCTTGCTTGTCCTTCCTGGCCACCTTTCTCATGAAAAGGGTTTGGTTTTCACAGTACTTGGTTGGCTACTTTTTCCCTTTCGTGTGTTTCTCCCTGCATTGACCCGGCTGCAAAAAGCGTGTGATCGGATCCTGCAGTGGGTTGTGCAAAGCTGCTACCGGCCACTCCTTGATCTTGCCTTAGCAAATCGGCTTAGCACCATGGCGGTTGCTTTGAGTGTTCTCATGATGGCTGTAGCCCTCGTGCGAAGTGGTGTAACACCGTTTTCATTGTTTCCAAAAATTGATGCAAATCGTCTGCTGGCAAAAGTCACGTTTCCAGACGGCACCCCATCAACAGTGACAGATAAAGCGACTAAAAGAATTGAACAAGCTGCGTTCCAGACAGGCCAGAAGCTTTCTCAGTCAGGTGATTCAATCGTTTGTCTCGTGCATCGCTCAGTAGGGCAGGTTGCTGCTCATGGTGAAGTCGGTCCAGATGCTCGGGTTAGTGGCAGCCATGTAGGGGCTGTAGCCATTGAGCTTGTTGATGGTGAAAGTCGAGATGTCACAAGCGAGCAGTTCATAAGTGATTGGCGACTAGCAGCAGGCAGCTTTCCTGGGGTGGAAAGTCTTGTTTTTAAGACTGAAAATATTGGCCCAGGAGGAAAAGCGGTTGAATTCAAACTGTTGGCTCGTAGTGATCCAGAAGCTGTTCGTCAGTTAGAGGAAGCAGTCGAGCGGTGCAAGGAGTGGCTGGCCCAATACCCTGGGGTCATAGACATCGATGATGATTCCCGGCCTGGTAAATGGGAGTATCAGATCCGTGTGAAACCTGAAGCCGAAGCAATGGGGGTGTCCCTTGCAGATCTTGCCGGAACTGTTCGAGCGAGTTATTACGGCGAAGAGGTGATGCGGCTTCAGCGAGGTCGTCATGAAGTTAAGCTCATGGTCAGGTATCCGCAAGAAGAACGTCGAAGTGTTGCGACACTCAACGATGTTCGTGTGACGAGTCCGGACGGCGTCAAGCGGCCTCTTGATGAGTTAGCAGAGATAGAAATCAAGCGAGGCTATTCAGAGATAAATCGCTTAAGTCAGAAGCGATCCATAACCGTTGTTGCTGATATTGATGTCGCGAAGAGTTCATTAACAAGTGGCCAGATTACTGGAGATATGGAAAAACGGCTGATGCCTGATTTATTAGCGAAGTATCCACTTGTGAGCGTTCGATGGGAGGGAGAACAGGAGCAAACTCAAGAAAGCCTCGAAAGCTTAGGGGTGGGTTTTATTGTTGCTTTGTTTGCAATGTTTGTTCTTCTCACAATGGAATTCAAGTCATATTTTCAGCCGCTATTAATCATTGCAATTATTCCATTTGGTTGTGCGGGAGCAGTGTTTGGCCATGCTTTGCTTGGGATGCCTCTGACTATATTTAGCATGTTCGGTCTTGTTGCATTGGCTGGTGTCGTTGTGAATGACTCCATTGTTTTAATAGACTTTATAAATCAACGTGTCCGATCTGGTATGCCACTGTTTGAGTCCCTTCGTGAGGCCGGGGGACTTCGGTTTAGGCCTGTCTTCCTTACGAGTGTAACAACGATAGGTGGTCTTTTTCCGCTCATGACAGAGACGAGTTTTCAGGCTCAGTTTCTCGTGCCTATGGCTACGTCACTGGTTTTTGGCTTGGCGGCTACAACATTGATTGTTCTTGTACTCGTACCTGTCATGTATTCATTTTTTGGAACAACGGCGCAATCAATGATGGATGAAGAATCAGATTTGCAGGAAGTAGCCGCTGAGTCGCCTGCTCATGCTTTGACCTAGGTTGGTGTCATCTCCGGTCAATATGTTGAATCGCTAGAGGCAAAGGCAATGAGGAGCGGTCGAGCCTGCTGTGGAAAACGCTCTACCGGTTGCAAAGGAAGTGGCAAACGTCGCCGTCTTGCATGACATACTCTTTGCCTTCAATCCGCAATTTTCCTGCAGCACGAATTTCTTTTTCACAGCCAAAACACTCGAGGTCTTCGACGGAATGGATTTCCGCTCGGATAAATCCCTTTTCAAAGTCTGTGTGGATGACGCCAGCAGCTTGGGGGGCTGTTGCCCCTATTGGCACGGTCCAGGCCCGAACCTCTTTTTCACCTGCTGTGAAGAAGCTTTGTAGGCCAAGGGTTGCGTAGCTGGCTCTGGCAAGAACGGCTAAGGCTGGTTCATGTAATCCAACATCCGAAAGCATCTCAAGACGGTCTTCTTGGTCAAGTTCAGCAAGTTCAGCCTCAAGTTTCGCGCACACGGCAACGACATTGGCATGGGCTGAGGAAGCAGCTTCACGAACTTTTTTGACTAGTTCACCAGTCCCTTCGAGATCGGACTCATCAATGTTTGCTACATAAAGAATGGGCTTCGCAGAGAGAAGACCAAGTTCTTTGATAGCCGCTTGCTCTTCGTCTGTAAGTTTAAGCGTTCGGATTGGTTTCTCTTCTGCGAGATGGCTTTGGCACTTTTTTAGTACGTCAAGTCGGCTTTTGGCTTCCTTGTCCTGCCCTCGTGCGTTCCGTTCTGCTTTGGGCAAGATCGTTTCAAAGTGCTGGAGGTCGGCGAGCAATAATTCAAGTTCAATTGTTTCCATGTCAGCAACAGGATCAACTGTTCCGGCAACATGGATCACGTCTGGATCATCGAAGCATCTTACAACTTGTAGGATTGCATCGACCTCTCGGATCTGCGCAAGAAACTTATTCCCTAAGCCTTGCCCTTCACTTGCTCCCTGCACGATTCCTGCAATATCGACCAGTTTAAGTGCAGCAGGAATCACTTTTTCTGTCTGGACATGAACAGTAATTCGATCGAGACGCTCGTCAGGAACGCTTACCATGCCCTCGTTGGGTTCGATCGTGCAGAATGGATAATTTTCACTTTGTGCTGCTTTGGAAAGAGTTAACGCATTAAAAAGCGTGCTTTTTCCAACATTTGGCAGGCCAACAATACCAGCTTCCATATACGTTACGAGGTGGCAGTCGCCGCCC
>DONH01000109.1:0-247 GCA_003509235.1 Planctomycetaceae bacterium | reverse complement strand
GTTACGAGGTGGCAGTCGCCGCCCTTTCTCCGCCAAAGATAGTTCTTTTTGCCACAGGCCACCAGCCAGGCTGATCAAGTCCAAGATAAGGCGAGTCTTGAGGAAGATTTTCTACCAAGTAAGCATGTGCGCCTGCAAGGTTGTGATACGGCAATGAAGGGAAGAGGTGATGCAGAGCGTGATAGCGAATCGAAAAAGGAAAGAATAGTAGGGTAAGCGGATCATTGTTAGTGAAGTTACAAGAGTC
>DONH01000436.1 GCA_003509235.1 Planctomycetaceae bacterium | reverse complement strand
TTTGTCGAAGGGTGACTTTGTTGTTGGGTTTTTGTCGAAGGGTGACTTGGAATCAGGCGAATCATCGCCTCTCGATCCTGTCGATGACAAGCAAAGGACTGCGATGAGACAGAAGGCCATCGTGTTCTTATAAATTAGCTGCGGGAGAAGAATCTCAACAGTTGTCTTGATTAGATGGCAGTGAGATTCTTGACCCAAAAGACACCTGTCTTTTAGTTGCCGGTTTGGTCTCTTATTCTGAAAATGACAGTTAAAACTGATGTTTTTTCGGTTAAAGCGGATCATAGGAAGTCGTCCGGAAGAAAATATTACGAACATAAAGGTATAATTTATCAAAATATGAGGTGGTTGTAGAGTTTCTTGTGACAGGCTGTTTGTAATGGATTCTCATAGTTTCTCATCATCGAAGAGCGGTTCGCCGTCAGCACATCCCTCGTCCCGGCCAGTTCCTGCATGCAAGGATGTCCTGCCACCTCAAGTGCCGGGTACTTTGGCAGAGATTCGGTTGACAAAGCATGGCGAACGCTCGGGGTGGTTGGTAAGCCTTGGACTGCATGGTGTTGTATTACTCTGCTTGGCGGGTATTACGATTGATCCCCAAATTATTCATGCTCCAGCAATTCAGATTGAGCAACCAATTTCTGAGCCAGAACCAGAGTTTGTATTCGAGCCAGAGGAGTTGGAAGTTTCTGATGTGGACCTGAAAGAACTTGGAGCTTTAAGTGAACGAGGAGTGACTGTTGCAGAGGCAATATCCTCAAACAAATCGGATATCCCTTTCATTCCTCCTCCACAAAATACGCTTGTGACGAAAAGTGTTCGTATTGAGCCCGTAACGTTTGAGTCCATGGGTCCGAATAAGGTAGATCAGCTAATTGAGACAGTAGTTGGTGTGAATGTTGGTGTGGCAGCAACCGGAGCCAGTGGTGCAGTTGATCGCCTCAGTCTTGAAATTGCCCGCTCACTCGAAGATGCTCCAACAACAGTGTGCTGGGTGTTCGACCAGTCAGTGAGCCTTGCAGGTCAGCGTCAAGAAATAGCGAGTCGGTTAAAACGAGTATTTCGTGAGTTGAGTCATGACAGTGAGGGTGACGCACCAGCAGGCTTGACGAACCTCGTTTTGGCGTACGGTCAGAGTTTTCAATTTATTGTAAATAAGCCAACGCGTGTTTCTGGTGAAGTTGTTGAAGCGATTCAAGGAATCGAGGTTGATAATAGTGGCGTCGAAAAGACATTCGCTGCGATTCGTGCCGCTGCGGAGCGTCTGAATGCTGTCCCTCGGGTTGGCCGTTCGAATGGAATGATTGTTGTCTTTACGGATGAGGTTGGTGATGATCAGTCTCTCGCCGATCAGGTTGCGATAATTTGTCGTCGATTAGGTGTTTCTGTGTGTGTCGTTGGTGTGCCGGCTCCTTTTGGACAGCGGTTTATTGAAATGAAGTATGTTGAGTTTGATCCAACATATGCGTCGGTAGAAGATTGGGCAGTTGTTGAGCAAGGGCCAGAAACGCTGCTTCCAGAAGCTATTTACATTAGCGACAAGTCGTTTTCGAATGAGGCAATTGATTCAGGATTTGGTCCTTTTAGTTTGTCAAAACTTTGTTACCAAACGGGTGGCGTGTATATCGCCGTCCATGCGAATCGTAACCTGCAGGGCCGTGTGCCTGATCGAGCGACAGCACCAATGTCTTCGCGTATCCGGTACTTTTTCGACCCGGAGTCGCTTCGCGATTATCAACCAGACTATGTCTCAGCGACAAAATTAAGGCAGAAAGTGGCATCCAATGCGGCAAAGCAATCACTTGTTGCGGCAGCAGCAGCAACAAATCTAAAGCCAATGGTCTCTCCTGAGACAGTGTTCCCCAAAAAAAGTGAGGGTGAATTTGCCAATCTTCTTTCTTTGGCTCAAAGAAGTGCAGCTGTTTTGCAGCCAAGAATTGATGCAATCTACAGGCAGCTTTTGCGAGGGATTCCTGATAGAGAAAGTATTGAGGAGGAACGTTGGAAAGCCGGGTTCGACCTTGCGATGGGCCGAATCTTGGCAATGAAGGTTCGGACAGATGCGTACAATCTCATGCTTGCTCGTGCGAAATCTGGCATGCAATTTCAGAGACCCAAGAGTGACACGTGGGTATTGCGTCCAAGTGACGTTGTAAATGTTGGTTCACGGACTGAAAAATTTGCAGATCAAGCACGCGAGTACCTACGTCGTGTAATTGAAGATCATCCAGGAACCCCTTGGGCATTTCTCGCGAAACGCGAGTTAGGCCAGCCACTGGGTTATGTGTGGGACGAAATTCACACAGGCATTAATGATCCTCCGAAGCCACGGCCACCGGGTAACAACAATACGCCTATGCCTCGTGACGATAAGCCTCGGTCGCTTGGTCCACCGATGCCGAAGCGTAATCTTAAGCGAATCTAGCTAGTTCGCGTTCGGGTCATAAAGCCAGATTATTTGTGTACAGTATGAAGTGGTGTTGTGGCCTGTTGTACTCAGTAATTGGCAAGTGGAGTCAACT
>DONH01000265.1:5861-6445 GCA_003509235.1 Planctomycetaceae bacterium | reverse complement strand
GAAGTGGAGCCACTCGCCCACCCTCTCGATTCTCAAAATGTATTTCGAGAAGACCATCCCGTCCCCTCACTCACGACTGCAGACGCCCTTCGTTGTGCGCCACACCATGACGAGGAATATTTTCTTGTTCCTGCGGTTCTTGGTGAGTCCGGATCCGCATAGTTCACAGTGACGCTGCATCGAAAGAAGAGACCAGAACAAAATGACAATAACAACGACTTCTGCGGCTGAACTGGCATTGGCCCTCCAAAAAGGTGAGACCACTTCTGTGGAATGTACCACTGCGTTTCTTGATAGAATTGAAGCCACCAACCCGACAATCAACGCCTTTCTTTCAGTCGACCGCGATGGTGCACTCACTAAGGCAGAGGCTATCGACACAGCTCGTAAACAAGGCAAACCACTGGGGCCACTCGCCGGGCTGCCCGTTGCGGTGAAAGATGTCCTATGCACAACCGACCAGAAAACTACTTGTGCGTCGAAAATGCTCAAGTCATTTCAGCCCCCTTATGATGCCGACGTCGTGAGACGCCTTCGTGAGGCAGATGCCATTATTCTTGGCAAAACCAATATGGATGAGTTTG
>DONH01000265.1:5391-5552 GCA_003509235.1 Planctomycetaceae bacterium | reverse complement strand
AATATGGATGAGTTTGCAATGGGCGGCTCAAATGAGAATTCCGCTTATGGTCTGGTCCGGAACCCATGGGACACAGACCGAGCGCCCGGTGGATCCAGCGGGGGTTCTGCTGCTGCTGTTGCTGCAGACATGGCCCCGCTGGCAATTGGTTCTGACACCGG
>DONH01000265.1:0-5086 GCA_003509235.1 Planctomycetaceae bacterium | reverse complement strand
GGCAATTGGTTCTGACACCGGCGGGTCAATTCGACAACCTGCCGGGCTCTGCGGCATTACCGGTCTGAAGCCAACATACGGACGAGTCAGTCGACGTGGACTTATCGCCTTTTCTTCAAGCCTTGACCAAATTGGCCCCATGGCCCGCTCTGCGAAAGAGTGCGCTATGTTACTTCAAGCCATTGCTGGTCACGACCCCGGTGACTCAACATCACTCAACACCCCAGTCCCCGATTATCTAAAGGACCTTGAAAAACCACTGCAAGGGCTACGGATTGGCCGAGTAACCGAACACTTTGGCAAGGGTCTTGATCCAGAGGTGGCCGAACATGTTGAACAAACATTCGCAGCATATGAAGCAGCCGGAGCGACCATCCATGAAGTTGAGTTGCCACACGCCAGCTACGGTGTCCCAACGTATTATCTGATTGCCCCAAGTGAAGCCTCTAGCAATCTCGCCCGCTATGATGGCGCTCACTACGGCCACCGCTGGGATGGCACCCCTTCGGATGATCAGGGCATAACTACATTCGACACACCACTTGTTGAAATGTACTGCCGCAGTCGGGCGGAGGGATTTGGTCCTGAGGTCAAACGCCGCATCATGCTTGGTACCTACGCACTCTCAGCTGGCTATTACGACGCCTACTATGCCAAGGCGCTCAGAGTACGACGACTCATTCGAAACGATTTTACACAGGCGTTTGAAAAAGTTGACTTGATTGGAGGACCCGTTTCCGCGACACCAGCTTTCAAACTTGGTGAAAAAACTGACGATCCAGTCGCCATGTATCTTGTTGACCTGTACACAGTTGGAGCGAATCTCGCTGGTATTAGCGGTATTTCATTTCCCTGTGGTTTCACCAAGAGCAACCTGCCAGTCGGCTTCCAACTCCAAGGTCCAGCCCTTTCAGAGCCACTTTTACTCCAGGCTTCTCATCAATACCAACAGACCACGGACTGGCACCTTCAACGAACTACCGCAATCTCCTCCTAACTCTGCGTCTCCTACTACCATTATGACTGCTGAATTTCACCATCCATTTACCACTGTTATCGGCCTCGAAGTTCATGTGCAACTTCAGACGGAGACCAAACTTTTCTGTGGATGTGTCACTACCTTTGGGAGTGCGCCGAATACTCAGGTATGCCCAACCTGCCTCGGACTTCCCGGCTCTTTGCCCGTAATGAACAGACGCGCTTTTGACCTGTCTCTTCGAGCTGCCCTGGCATTGAACTGTAAAATCGCGTCATTCACAAAATGGGATCGGAAAAACTACTTCTATCCCGACCTCCCAAAAGGCTACCAGATCAGCCAATTTGACCTCCCGTTCTCATATGAGGGCCATCTCGAGATAACTGATCTGAAGGGAGCAGTTGAACCAAGGAACGTCCGAATCATTCGGGTACATCTCGAAGAGGATGCTGGTAAAAGCATGCACGACGAGGCCGCTGGTACAGCAGACAGCCGCATCGATCTCAATCGCACCGGAACGCCTCTGTGTGAAATTGTGACTGAGCCAGATCTGCGGAGCCCTGAAGAGGCCCGCGCATGGCTTAACGAACTCAAGTTACTGCTTGTCTATCTCGGTGTAAGTGATTGCAACATGCAAGAGGGGAGCCTTCGTGTTGATGCCAACGTCAACCTTCATATACCGCAGCCCGATGGCCGAGTGGCAAAAACACCCATTGTTGAAATCAAAAACATGAATTCATTTCGTTCCGTTGAACGCGCCTTGGTCTATGAAACCGAGCGGCAATGGGGTGAATGGCAGGCCACCCACGCCGAGATTGGCAGCATGCCAAAACAGACACGTGGCTGGGACGACTCTGCCGGCGTGACGCGTGGACAGCGACACAAAGAAGAGTCGAGTGACTATCGATATTTCCCCGAGCCCGATCTGGTGCCAGTGACAGTCAGTGAAGAACAGGTCGCTACCGTTCGGGCAACAATGGGTGAGCCCCCAGCGGTACTTCGAAAAACACTCGCAGAACGATGGAAAATCCCTGCCTATGACGCAGATGTCTTGGTTAACCAGGGACCTGAACTTGTGAAATACTTTGAAGATCTCGCCGAAAAAGTCGGTGAGGGAAAAATTGCAAGCAACTGGATGCAACAGGACGTTCTACGGATGCTCAATGAGCGTGGAGGTCGTATTGCTAATTTTCCAGTTCAACCAGCGGCTGTTGCCGATATTATCGCACGAGTGAAGAAGGGTGACTTTGATACTGGGCGGGGCAAGGAAATCTTTGCCACAGTTCTTGAAACCGGCAAACCAGTAGACGAGGTCGTGGCAAGCATGGGTATCGCAGCAGTTGATGAGGACGACCTTCAAAAACTATGTGAAGAACTCATTGCTGAAAACCCAAAGATTGTTGCTGATGTCAAAGGCGGCAAAGAGCAGGCCGCCGGTGGGCTAATTGGCCAGGCCAAGCGCAAGAATCCCAATGTCAACCCTGGCAAGGTACGCGCCCTGGCTCTTGAACTGATACGCGCACTTCCATAGTGAGACGCTAAAAACATGGCATCACTTGTGACCCTGACGACTGATTTTGGAACGTCGAGTGGGTATGTCGCGCAAATGAAGGGCATGTTTTTCCAAACACTCTACAAAGACACGATTGATAACACGTCACGGTACGCTGACTGTCGACTGATTGATCTTGCTCACGACCTTGCCCCCCATGATATTTGTTCGGCTGCATGGTTCACTGCTGTAAGCTGCTTCTACTTTCCACCGCAGACATTACATGTGATTGTTGTTGACCCAGGGGTGGGAACACAGCGGAATATAATTTACGCAGAGATTGGCGACCAGCGCTTCCTCGCACCCGACAACGGGCTTCTCTCCCTCGCCGCCAGGCAGCACGTACGCACGACCATTCGTCCAGTTCAGACGACACACCCCGCATCAAATACTTTCCATGGCCGGTACATTTTTGCCCCTGTTGCTGCCCGAA
This sequence comes from Planctomycetaceae bacterium, assembly GCA_003509235.1. Classification (GTDB taxonomy): domain Bacteria; phylum Planctomycetota; class Planctomycetia; order Pirellulales; family UBA1268; genus UBA1268. The sequence goes on along the minus strand of DONH01000265.1, from coordinate 2,125 downwards.
TCACGCTCGGTCAGACATCGTGTCTAGGTAAACCAATCGAAGAGATGCTTTCACTTCCTTGTCCGGAACCAACAGAACTCCACGGGTCTGTAGACGGAGAGATTATTCATATCGACCACTTTGGCAACCTGATTACGAACCTACTGGACACGCTGGCCCGAGCCCTTCAAGATAATGGTCAATTAAGCTGCGATGGAACACCCATTCATCATATCGTTTCAACCTACCGTGATGCAGAGAAGGGCACCCTTGTCGGGTTAGTTGGCTCTCAAGGCTTTCTCGAGATCGCTGTTGTTGAGGGCAGGGCTGATCACCATCTTGCTGCCCGTATCGGCACACCCGTCCGACTTAGTAAATAAAGACCGACTACACTGGACTCCTAGTCATTCCATAAAACCCTTATTTATATGAATTATTCCTCAAAACCTTATCCTTTTCCAGAAATGATTCGGGGACACATGCACTTTCTGTCTTTGTTGTTTGTATCACTCGCTATGATTTTTTCACTACCAGCAGCTCATGCAATTGAAGCAGGTATGCCGAACCCGCCATCAAAGCCAACATTAGTGAAGTGTGGGCTGTTCGTTCTTGATATTGTTGATATCGATGATGTAAATGAAACATTCGAAGCAGAAGTCGCCATTGTAGCCACCTGGGACGACCCAAGACTGGCCTTCGATCCAGTGGAAGAGGGGACTGATAAGAAAATCTTCCAGGGTGAATTTCAATTTAATGAAATATTTACTGGTTGGTGGCCACAACTCGTGATTATCAATCAAATCGGAAGGGGTGACACCAATGCAATAAAAATCTCAGTGCTTCCAAACGGGGAAGTCACATATCTAGAACAACGCAATGTTCGCTTAGAAACACCAATGGCATTGTATGATTACCCCTTCGACATCCAGAATCTTCGCGCCTTTATGATTCCATTCGGAAACATGTCTGAAGAGGTTGTTCTTGAAGTTGATGATCGCTACAGAGAAACAACTGACAGCTATGCAAAACGGGAATCGACCGTGAATGTTGCTGGATGGGATTTCCTGAACCTCAACATGGACGTAGATTCAACACAATTACAACTTCATGAAACAGCGCCCACTTTTTCGCGAATGGTGACAACAATTGTACTCGAACGTCAGTCTTGGCAGATAGTCTGGGTACTGCTCTTCCCGCTTGTGGTGCTGGTATCGATGGCATGGTCAACTTTCTGGCTCGATCCGGAGTCCATTTCTGACCGCCTAAATATTTCTTTTGTAGGCATTTTGACAATTGTTGCTTACCAATTTGTAGTGATTGATAACATGCCGCGTAATTCATATCTGACCTTCACCGACACCTTGCTTCTTGTGTCGTTTCTCATAACGTCACTGACGATACCCCACAGCCTCTATGTGAAAAGCCTTACGGAACACGATAAAACGCCAACGGCTCACCAATATGACAAAATCTGCCGTTGGGCCTTCCCACTTGCTTATGCTGGAGCAATTTTCGGGTTTTACATTCTCTACAAGCTGAACTAACCCCAACACACACAAATAATTCGTGGTAGGATACGAAGCATTCGTGGTGACAGCATCGATCGCCACATAATGGCTAATCAATCATCATTCATCGGAAAGCGTCGGGTTTTACTATGAAATATAGAACACTCCTTACTCTTGCATTCGTTTTTTGCTGGATGGCCTACGCCCATGCATCGGACCCATCCGTTCGTGCTGTTTATGGTGAAGGTGTCCACTCGTTCTATGACGGCAACTTCCAGCAAAGCCATGACTACCTAACACAAGTTGTTGACATCGGCACCGATGATCCACGGGTGTATTACTTTCGCGGTCTAAGTGCGCTTCGACTTGGAAGTCAGACTGAAGCAAATGAAGATTTCAAAAAAGGTGCAACTTTTGAGGCAGAACGGGGGAACACGCGAAGCGTTTCACGTGCGCTTGAAAGAATTCAAGGTCCGGAACGACTCTTACTGGAACAATCCCGATCAAAGGCGCGCCTGGCACTTGCCAAGCGACAGGAACCACAACTCAGTAACACGCCACAGAGTTTTCTATCCGGCGGACGGCGATACTCCGGTATCGGGGGCACTGAAAGCCAGGAGAATCTGCCAAAGCCAGCG
>DONH01000296.1 GCA_003509235.1 Planctomycetaceae bacterium | reverse complement strand
GAGTGGCGAAATTGATCTCAACCGACCGAGAGGGTCCGAAGTTGCCAAGGCAGGTTATACCCGAGTTCGTGGTGGGATGATTGGCGATCCTCGTCAGATGGGACGAGAGATGTTTGCTCCAATGAGACCGAAGCCGGAAGCCGGGGCTGGTCAGTTTGGTGGCCGACCTGAGTTCCGCCAGCAACAAAACGAACGAGGAAGAATGCCTAAAGGTGCTTCTCGCGCTATGGGCTATCGAGACCGTAGGTCCAGAGGATTTGGTCCTCGAACAACGCAGGCTGTCATGCATAAGATGACGCATCAACTCGATATGGAAGATGCGACGTTCCGCAGTGTGTATCTCCCGATTGTTCGAGATGAAGAACCGCGTGCACTTGCTGTGTTTGATTTCGCCGATTCAAGTGCGATTATTGGTCAACGCGAGACCTCTCATACTGCTGATCAAGCTCTATACATGTTGAATAATCCGTTTGTTATTCAACAGAGCCGTGCCATGGCAGAGAGAATAAACCGTGTGTGCACGAACGAGGATGACAAAGTGACAATGGCATTTAACCTTGCCTACTCCAGGAGTCCAACAAAGACCGAGCGGATGGAAACGAGGCAGTTTTTGGCGAGTTTTACCAATCAAACAGAGGCGAATACGGGCCTTGCGGCAGTCTGTCAGAGCCTTTTTGCATCTGCTGAATTCAGGTACGTTGACTAAGCCCAATGTAAATGGCTCATGAGTGAAACAACTTCAGAAAAATAGAACGTGGAGTAGATACTATGTTTTCACGACGACAGGTATTAAAAACCGTATCTGCTGGGTTCGGGTATCTTGCGTTCGCCGACCTTTTGCACAAGTCTGTTGGTGCAACGCTTTCTGAAGCCTCGCCACTCGCACCCAAAGCTCCGCACTTCCCCGCAAAGGCCAAGAGAATTATTTTTCTTTGCATGCAGGGCGGTCCGTCTCATGTGGATTCATTTGACTACAAGCCACAACTACAAGCTGACCACGGGAAGCCCGGACGTTACGGGGGCTCGTTAATGCAGTCCCCGTGGGAGTTTCGCCAACATGGTGAGAGCGGCCTGTGGATATCAGATTTGTTTCCGGAAGTGGCTTCAATGGCAGACGAGCTAACTCTCATCCGTTCGATGCAATGCGACCAACCAGTCCACCCGGGTGCGATGACACAGATGCACACCGGGACTGCGCAGTTTATTCGGCCATCGCTTGGAGCTTGGACGCTTTATGGGCTTGGTACGGAAAATGAGAGCCTGCCAGGTTTTGTCTCACTAAGTCCGCCATCCGGGAGTGCACGGAATTATGGGAGTGCATTCCTGCCAGCAATTTTTGGTGGTGCAAAGGTCGGTCGAGGTAGTCGGTCGTCCCAAGCTGCGAGGCTTGGAAGTGCGGAAAGTGTGCCCGATATCAAGCCTGCTCTAGATGAAAACATGCAGCGGTCACAGTTGGATTACATCCAAAAACTGAATCAAGGCGTTCTTCAAAGAGAGAAACATCATCCCGATGTTGAAGGAATTATCGAGTCCTATGAGCTTGCCTTTCGGATGCAGGATGTCATGCCAGAAATAATGGATGTTTCAAAAGAAACCCCGACCACGCTTGAGCTTTATGGTGCAAATAGTGCGGCAACACAGACGTTCGGGCAGCAGTGTTTGCTGGCGCGACGGTTTGCTGAGGCCGGTGTTCGTTTTATTGAGGTGACACATGGGAATTGGGATCAGCACACGAATCTGACGGCCGATCATAAATCGCGAGCCGAAGAGTGTGACAAGCCAATAGCCGGACTGCTGCAAGATCTGAAACAGCGTGACATGCTCAAGGATACACTTGTTGTCTGGGGTGGCGAATTCGGAAGAACACCTGCAGCACAGGGTGCAGACGGACGCAATCATAACAATAAGGGCTACACCACCTGGATGGCTGGTGGTGGCGTCAAAAGCGGGTTCAGCTATGGCTCAACGGATGAGCATGGGTATGAAGCCATTGAAAACAAATGCCACATACATGATTGGCACGCGACCATTCTCCATCTCCTTGGATTAGATCACGAACGGCTAACATTTAGGTACGCTGGAAGAGATTTTAGATTAACGGATGTACATGGTGTGGTTGCGCGGGACATTATTGCCTAGTGGGTTTTGACACTGTCATTTCACATGTAAGTCAAAAGTCTGCAGCCCGGCGTCATGCTGGTAGAAGCCGTCCCTGCTACGAGCGTTGTTATCATCAGCTGTTGGGGTGGCCAGGTCAAAGACGGCACCAAGACGGTACGAGGTTTTATCTATTTGTTCATAGATGTAGGGATTTTTGGTTATCGCATCAGATGTCCGTTCAATATAGGAGTCAGGCGAACTCTTTAGTTCGCTAAGGCTGTTCGGCAGGCGTTTTTCCTTTTTGTGAAAGCGACTAATGGCCCCTTGGAGGCTACGGAGGTCAGAGATTCGCTGCTTGTCCAAGCGTACGAGCCGTTGATGGAATGGATTACCGGCAATCCACAGAGCCAGGACGAGGCTCAGTGAAGCTGTGAGAAATCCCGCCGAGGCGAGTCTTGGCCGCCACTGAGACTCCTGAATAGAAGATGTTTCCTCCTGAGAACCTCCCATTTTTTCTTCAAACGCCAGACCACTGATGTACCAGAGAAAAATTCCCCCAGCGAGTAGGAGAACAACACCACTCTTCAGAATGAACGTAAGCGTTAAATCACCATTGAGGAATCCCATTAAGACGATCACCATATCGCAGACCATAATCACACTCGTGATAAGAAGTGTGATATAAGCGAGTGTTCGTACGACCGGTGTAATGCGGTTGGCTGGATTGAGGGCAATGTCCCGCATGATCGCGCGACGGACAAGAAGTAGCACTGGCAAACTTGCGATCAGAACTGCTGCATTGAATCGGGCGAATCCCCCAAGATCAAAAAAAATGCGGTTGGCTGGATCGTTGATAAGGACATCAATTGCAAGAAAGAGAATGGCACCGGTTGAGAAGGCTGCCATATATAGAAGAAAGAGAGCGAGCAAGTGGAGGAAAGCTGCGCGAGGGCTACTGCTGACCCGTTTTTTTGGCACGGGTATGGGGAGTGGAGACTCCGCGAAACTTTCGAGTGCGGCAGTCACCTCGCGGTCAGTCCAGCCAGCATCGATGAGTGCCTGCCTGATTTCGGTGCGACCAACGCCTTGGGTGAGACAGTCTCGGGTAAAGTTCATGAGGCTCGGCGGTACTGAAGCCATGGGGGTTTTCCTGTGCCTTGAGGGTGGTCAAATTGATAGA
>DONH01000185.1 GCA_003509235.1 Planctomycetaceae bacterium | reverse complement strand
ATATGGATCCCAATTCGAAGCCATTGGAAGGCGTACAAAAAAATGAAAAGAAGAACATTTCTAAAAATGATCCAATGATGCCAGTCGCATGGGTGAAGACGTACTCTGTTGAGGGAGGGGCTCGCGGCAAAGTTTTCACAACGACAATGGGTGCTTCAACAGACTTGGTTTCAGAGGGTGTCCGCCGAATGATCATCAACGCCTGCTACTGGGCAGTTGGCCTTGAGGACAAGATTTCCGGAGATCTAGATGTGGATATTGTTGGGAATTTCGAGCCAACAATGTATGGTTTTCGGAAAGGAAAAACTGCTGGAATAACTCCAGATGATCTACGGTAATCGTTATTTAATCGAGCCGCTTAATCCAGATATTCCTGAACCTTACTGGGCTACCATGGTCCTGAAGAAACAGAGGCCCTTTGCCTGTTTCGTGTAAAGTCTTCTCAACTTTTTTTAAATGAGTTGTGACTCCATGCTTGTAAGGAATATATGGAGAGCGTGGTTCGGTGAAGGTCACGCCATTTTGTACCAGCTTGCCATTAAGCCATGCTTTAAGAGTGCCTGGAGTTTGGGTCAGGCCGTTGGCATGCCTCCTTGGTGCGATAAAGCGTATGTCGTAAACCTGCCATTCGCCCGTGGGGCGAGATGCATTCACAAAAGGTTTTGTGAAGCGGTAGAGGCTGCCCTCGTCTTGCTGAGTCACTTTTTTCGTGGCAAATGAGTCATAAATTTGCATTTCGTAGTGCCCGTGTATGTAGAGACCACTATTGCCGTGGGCAATTGGTGATGTCATGAATTCAACATGGATATCTGCATCCTGAAATAGCTCGGTTGAAACAAGATGGTTCATGTGACGAGTGCTTTGTGCAGCGGTCAGAACACCATCTTCTACGGCCCAGTCGAGTGGCTCGCCATTCATTGCCGTAAATTTTGGTTTACTATCTATCCCAAGAAAGATTATTGCGTCTTCAGGTGGATTCATGGGTAAGGAATGCTGATCAGGATGGAAGTCAGATAAAAGCCGTCTGTTTTTTGAATCGAGCGGCATGTCTTTATCTGGTTGTGAAAACGTTTCCTTTTGAAGTTTTCTATCTGCAAAGTCTGCGAACCGATTCCAGTCAAACTGCAGGAGGTCATGTTTTCCTTTACGAATGTGGTACCCGATCATTTCTCCAATTGAGGTATTCTCAAGAGGCATCGTTTGAGTGCCGAGCCCCTGAAGGTTGAAGAGCTTCCAGGCAGGGTCTGCGGCAACAGCTGCAAGAAACTCTCCTTTTGGGTCTGCCCAACGATCATTTTGAGCACTTGCTATATAAAGTGGTCGTGGAGCAACCATTGCGAGAAGTGAATGCTGATCGCATGGGAGTTCACGTTCAAGATCTGCAAAGGTAGCCAGCCTTGGGCAGAACCAGTGTGGAAATCTTTTTGTGATCACTTCAATTGATTCACCATAATTCCGCCGTGAAAGCGCTGCACCGCCACAGCCGGAGTCATTTGAAATAACCATCGCAAAACGTTGATCGCAAGCTCCTGCCCAAAGCGCGGCCTTTCCGAGCCGAGAGTGGCCCAAAACGATAATCCTGTTTGGATCAACCTCAGGGAGAGTAAGAAGCCAATCAAGAATGCGAGAGAGCCCCCAGGCCCATGCCCCAATCGCCCCGGGTTCATCATCGGGAATATTCTCACCAGTTGGCCTGCCGAGAGACCCCAGAATGCTAGCGGCACGACCTTTCTTGTGGTCAGGGAAGAAATCACCACAGTGGGCAGTTGCTAATCCATAACCACGAGTCAGCATTGATGAAACCGGAAATCGTCGACTTTGACTGCCACGAGAAGTCTCCGTGGCACGATTGTTTCCATTTTTTGAAATAACCCAGTTCTCAGTTATTTGAATATCTTCGTCCGTGACCTCTGCCTGGTTGCCGAGAAAATTCAGTTTTAAAAAAACGGGCACTTTTTTTTGTGATTTTGGCAGATACAGGAGTACGTCGGTTGTGGGTGAGTCTTCGGTTGTGCCCATCCGTAGAGTGGCCTGAATACGGGTGGCAAGGACGTCTCCATATTGCTTTTTAACACGTTTTTCTTTGCCGAGAACTGAGACTTCTACGGGCGGTAAGCGACGCCCATAGATAAATTTCTCGAGCAAGTCAAATTGGAATGGACGAGCAGTTTCTTCCCAGTCGAGGCTTGAAAGAACCAGCTCTTCATTGGGGCCGAGGAGAAGATTGGGCAGGCTGTACCTTCTTACGGCTGACTCATCATAGTTAGTTATTTGTTGTGCAAGTCCTAAGGATGTTTCCGATATCAAAGTCAGTGCCAACGCGTGGAAAAGAATACGACGTACAGAGCATCCATTCACTTTTTTTTTCATAGGATATTCCGGATAATTGAAGACTTACCTGCTGTGTAGCAATTCTTGGCGATCTATTTCGCATGCACGGCTTGGTAGCAAAATCAACTTTTTTTCAAAAAATCGTACTACTGAACTCTATCGATTTTCCGAAGATGAAGGCCTGCTGCAATGAATGCCACAGCGCTTGAGAGGAAATTGATGCCAATGAAAATCCCAAGCAGCATTCCTGCTTCCAGCGGGCTACTCGTTAAAAGAATAACACCTAAAATTGCAGTGATGAAGCCATCGAGCAGAAGCCATCCCCAGGGGAATCCTTCTCGAACCGTGAATGCGGCCGCTAGCTTTGCTACAGCTTCGAACGCTAGTAAGAAACCAAGAAACAGAACCAGCGCCTCGACGCCTGCCTCGGGTAATACCAGCATTCCTATGCCAGCCATTGTTGAGAGACCACCGCATACGAGTGTTACCCAGAAACCTCTCCACGTGTAGGTGCCAACTGCCATTCCTACTTGTGAAACTCCTGAGACGAGCAGACTGATGCCACAAAATACAGCAACCACTTTTGCTGCTACCCACGGGGTCATAAGGGCGAGGGTGCCAAGGGCTGCAAGAATCCCACCGAGGATGAGACACCATGTTGCAATTCGGGAAACGCTAGGTGACTCGGCATCCATTAAACGACTCCTATAACGGGTTGGAATTCAAACGGTAGAGAAGAGATATAAAAGCCTAGATCATAATTGCTCGCTGCCGTCTTTGCTTCTGAAATCTCACCGAGTATTTTTTTAAGCTGAAAATCATCATTATCGACCGGTTAAAAGACTTTTTTGCCATGTTGGGCCCGCCTGCGTGGTAAGAAATATGTGAGGTCCGTTGCTGTTCAAGAAGTTCGTTGCTACCGTCAAAACATGGAAAATGCCGAAGAAACATCTGCTTCGAAGGGTCACGAGCTCGATCGCAATCCCATAGGAGCACGTCAGTCAGAAGAAGCCGAGGCAACAGTGCTTTCTGATAACGAAGCGATCGCTCGTGCTCCGAAGTCAGTAAATGAGCTAGGAAAGCTTCTCGAGGGCAGGCAGCTTGGTGACTATCGTCTCGACAAATTTGTTGGTGGCGGCGGTATGGGTGCCGTCTTTAAAGCGCTCGATACGACGCTTGATCGGATCGTCGCGGTTAAAGTCTTGGCGGGACATCAATCCGCTGATGAGGAAATGCTTAGGCGTTTCCAGAATGAAGCACAATCTGCAGCACGGCTTCATCATGAGAACATAGGTCTCGTTCATGCTGTTGGGTCAAGTAATGGATGGCATTTTATTGTCTTTGAGTATATCGAAGGTACGAATCTACGGGATTTAGTTCGACAACGAGGTCCTTTAACAGTTGCTGCTGTTGTTGATATTTCGATGCAAATTGCAGCGGCGTTGGATCATGCCTGTCACCGTGATGTCACACATCGTGACATCAAGCCATCGAATATTCTTTTGACACCAGAAGGTCGCGCAAAATTGGTTGATATGGGATTGGCTCGATTGCAGCACATTGCAGGGGAGCAGGATCTCACGGTTAGTGGAATAACTCTGGGTACATTTGACTATATCTCCCCAGAACAGGCGCGTGATGCACGATCGGCTGATATTCGTAGCGATCTCTATTCGCTGGGGTGCACAATGTTTTTTATGCTGGTCGGCAAAGCACCATTTGCTGAGGGAACTATGGTGCAAAAACTGCTCCAGCATCAGCAGGAAATGCCTCCTGAAATTTCGGATTTGAGGACTGAGGTACCACGTCGGCTTGTCTCAGTTGTTCATAAATTAATGTCAAAGCGTCCAGGGGATCGCTTTCAGCATCCAGCGGCTCTCGAATTTGAATTGTTATCGATAGCCGAAGATGAGGGTTTCGATGTTACAGCGTCTCGTCTGGCGATTGAAAACGACCCGACTGCTGCAGAGAGCAACAAAACGCTTCTTTGGCCTTGGGTTACCGCGGCTATTAGTCTCCTTGGTTTTGTGTGCTGGACTGCGGTAATTGCACCCAAGAAAAATTCTAATCAAGAGTTTCCAATGGTAGTCAATCCACAACGACAAGTTCTCGATGATACGGCGTTGGTTCGTGTCGTTCCGCAGCCTTTGAAAACAAATGAGTTCGGCACTATTTCCGATGCATTGGCACACCTGTCCGGTGGCGGGGTAATAGAAATTACTGGAGATTCAGAATATGAGGTCTCTTCAATGCGTCTCGATAAAGACGTAAAAATAACGATACGGGGTGTAGCGGGCAAGCGGCCGGTCTTGCGTATTACAGATACTTCCGACTCGTTATTTGACGCAGGGAATTCGGCTTTCTTTATTGATGGCGGACATCTGACGTTGAGTGATATTGATCTTCATATTCGTTCCCAAAATGGCGTGCCGCGAGATGGTTATTTGTCAATTTTCGAAATGCCAAATGGAGGGAGGCTGACCTGTAGGAATACAGAGGTGATAACTACTACGTTGCCTGCTGAGGAGAAGTCCAACGCTGTTGAGAGCAGGATCTTTCTTGTACAGATAAATCCGGTTCAAGAGCCGAAAGAGTCCTTGAATGATGATGTAGGCGAGGGGCGGCCAGTACCCTTGCAAGAACTATCAGAGCAAAGAGCAGACGAGAAAAGTAAAGCTATAATTAAAATAGAAAATTGCGTAGTCGATGGAGATCTTACCTGTTTTAATTGTGCGGAATCGGCAGCATTATCACTCTCTTGGATTGGTGGTACCGTGACGACTAGAAACAGATTTCTTACGGTAGATGCCAGCTCAGTAAATTCTGGTGAGTCTGTTCAATTAGAACTCCAACTCTTTGATGCAACATTTGTGTGTAAAAAAGGTTTTGCCCGTCTGGCAGATGCACCAGGTCAGAATAACGTTCCTCAGATGAGGGTGACAGCTGAACATTGTCGATTTGTAATTCCTGAGGCATCGGTTCTTTTAGAACAGGTTGGTGTGGCTGAGCCCGAAGCCTACCAAGGAGCAATTCATTGGACTGACCACCGAGGCAGGTATGAGGGGGGAAGAATTTTCAGAAGAATAGATGGTGCCGGTGACCTCATTG
>DONH01000076.1 GCA_003509235.1 Planctomycetaceae bacterium | reverse complement strand
GTAGTAGAGCGTGCATCCGAGGCTGTATACGTCAGCGGAAGACCCAACACTTCCTGCACTGTTTTTGTCCAACTGCTCTGGTGAAATATAGTCAATTGTGCCAACTACACCGCTGAACGAACTGGCCTCCCCGGCTGCTTCCGATCGAGCAAGGCCCAGGTCAAGAAGTTTTACACAGCCATCAAAACCTACGAAGATATTCCCGGGCTTCACATCACGATGCACAATTTTATTTTCGTGCGCGTACCCTAAAGCTCGTGCGGCTTGCGAGATTATCGATGCAGCAACATCATCGGTCAGACATCCATATTTTTTAACAAGACGATTAAGATCAAGGCCATCAATAAACTCAGTCACCATATAAAACACATTGCCGTCAAATCCAGCATCAATCGCCCGCACTAAATTCACATGATCAAGGCGACCAAGCATACGAATCTCACGACGAAAAGCTTCCTCCGACTGATCCGTCACCTTCTTCCGCGGCAATACCTTGATTGCTACTTTTCGCCCCATAAGCTCATGCTCCGCAAGAAACACAAGCCCCATTCCTCCCTTTCCAATTTGTGAAAGAATTCGGTAATGACCTAACTGAAACTTCTTTCGCCCCATGAGAAGTTGAGACGCCTGGAAAGGGGTTAGAAGCCCCTGCTCAACAAGGTGGTCTGCTACGGCTTTCGCAATCGTTGCCTCATCAACGGATTCATTGTCAGGGAACGAACGTACAACACCTTCGGAATCGTCAAGCGCCTGTGACGTTATACCAAGCCCGCTAGCTAGTGATGCTTCACGAAAGGAGTCGAGTTCAGTAAATGTCGACCCTATAATATTTGTGGCATCAGCCTCACTGAAATGCCCTTTGGTCACGAGTGAATTGAGCGTCGCACGAATGATTGCAGTTTCGTCAGAAGCAGCCATTCCGGGAGATGTTCGAACTGATGACTCTGCAGCATTTAGTACTGATTTTTCTAGTAACCCTGAATCAATTACCGCTTGACGAAAGCGTTTAATCAGGGAAGTTTTTTGAGACATAATGAATAAAAAAATGAAAGTGAATAACTAAGGTGATGGAACGTGAACTTTACTTAAATACATTTCCCGTCAAAACCTACCAAAACAGTCAGTGTCCTTAAAGATTTTTCGCAAAACAGAAACGAGCGAAAGACCCGACCGAGCAACTCTCCTCAGAAACTAATGGAATCCCGACAAAGTAATTATGCATCTATGGTCACGCAAGGCTCCCTTTAAAACAGGATCGCATAGCGTGCCTTCCAAAGCTTCGGAATCTCCGCTTCGAATGTCGTTTTATCACCTGTCTTCGGGTGCCCAAGCGTAAGTCTCTGAGCATGAAGAGCTATAACCATATCGCCCTCAAAACTCAATGGAAGTCGGCTGCCATACAAACGGTCACCCACTATAGGACATCCGCGAAAAGCCAACTGAGCACGCAATCGATAGCGGCGGCCAGTTTTGGGCTGCAGTTCGACTAGCGAAACTTCTCCTGCCCGTTTGACTACCCGTGCAGAAGTTTCTGCAGAATCGCAGTCTGCCTCCTTTTGTCGCGATTCTCTCAGATGGCTACTCTTCTGTCCTGGGCCGTCGACAACAGCACGACGTGCCATATCGTTCCAATGAATACAATCCCGCCAAGTCACCCATTCGCCCAGAGCCGATGGAAATCGTCTTTCAACAATCGCAACATATTCTTTTTTGACAGTTCGGTGACGAAACTGCTCAGCTACATTCGCTGTAGCGCTTTTATTTTTCCCAAAAACAACTACGCCCGACACGGGTTTGTCTAATCTACTCACAACTCCGACAAAACACCCTGACCCAAACCTGTCCACCAATTCAACATAGAGGCTATTCTCACCCCGCGGACTGTTGGCTGTTGCAAGACCAACAGGCTTGTCGAGAACGATAATTTCTGAATCATCAAAGAGAACCTTCATATGATTACCTTCGTCTATCGGTCAGTCATTCGAGGAGCCGATTGTTCATGACGCCACCTTTGCCGCTTCGCCTAATCCTAGCAAGCCAATCTCGCCGTCGTCGAGAACTGGCTATTTCTGCAGGCTGGGACGTTTCCATTATCCCTCCACCTGAGCAGGCCGAAGCCTCGGCATTGCCACAGCAGCCAAGTGAAACGGTGAAGGATTTCGTAACGCGATTGGCCCACACCAAAGCCTCGGCAGTAGCAAAACACCTTCCGCTACCCGAAGACCGCGTTATTCTGGCATGTGATACTGTTAGTGAAGTCGAGGGTTCGATATTAGGAAAGCCAATCGACGCTCATGATGCTCGACAGATGATAGAAGCACTTTCAGGAAAAAAACACCTTGTTTTTACAGGTGTGAGTGTCTGGTTTCCGGAAGCTCCGAGCAAAAATAACTTTGTTAAGGGGCAACGTCGCTATACAACAATAGAAGGGTGTGCATCAAGTGAAGTTTTCATGGACTCACTCAACAAAAAAGAGATTGATTTGTACATGGCAACAAATGAATGGTGCGGCAAGGCGGGTGCATGCGGTTTTCAAGATGGCCTTCTACCACTCCATTTGCTGAAGGGAACCGCCAACAATGTTGTTGGTCTACCTGTTGAATTCATTGAACACCTGATTCAGCAACATATTGAGGCACCGTAAAACAAAAACCCCTCGGGTTCCAAAAGGAGCCCAAGGGGTTCGTAAAAAATTTCCGGCAATACCTACTCTCGCACTTTTGGCACTACCATCGGCTCTGAAAGCTTAACTACCGTGTTCGGGATGGGAACGGGTGTGACCTTTCAAATATGTTCACCGGAAAATATTGCATCACCGCTTTCACGGTGAAAATGTTGTGGTAATTGGCACTCTCATGCTTTCGCAGGAGAGCAATAGAGTGAGCACTCGATACGAGTGGTCAAGCAATCGTCCGTTAGTACCGGTTAGCTGAGTGCATTACTGCACGTACACATCCGGCCTATTAACCTGATCGTCTTTCAGGGGACTTTCGGGTATAAACCCTACGAAACCTTATCTTGAGGCGGGCTTCACGCTTATATGCTTTCAGCGTTTATCCTTTCCGTTCTTAGCTATCCAGCCGTGCCGCTAGCGCGACAACTGGTACACCAGAGGAACGTCCTTCCAAATCCTCTCGTACTAAAGAAGAATCCTCGCAAGTTTCGTACGCCCACAGCAGATAGGGACCGACCTG
>DONH01000432.1:3532-5570 GCA_003509235.1 Planctomycetaceae bacterium | reverse complement strand
GCAGAAGCCCAATGCAAACTCAAAGCAGAAAAAATCTGGTTAGGGACTATTCACTATACCTGCTAGCGTAGTCAAGCGAGGTAAATTCACCGTTGTTAGGTTGCAATATTTTCAGCAGCTCGTTCTTGTTTGCTTGATTACCATACAACAATGATCTACCAAATGTCATCATTCGATGACTCACCTCCTCTCTTAAGAACTCGTTGTCATATCACTGATCAGAATTTCATGGCTTGTAATTCCTCAAGTCTTTCCCAATGGGTCAGGTCATATTCAAGCGGAGTAATCGTGATTGCACCATCAGCGAGTGCTGTGACATCGCTTTCTTTCGAAGATAGTGGTGGTGGTGGATCATTACTTGCCCAGTAATAATTTCTACCACGTGGATCAACACGTCGCTCAAATGCCTCTCCGTAACGGGCGACACTCATAGGAACCACTCTTACATCAGGTCTTCCAACGAGGGCCGCCGTTGGGATATTGATATTGAAGAGACTACCAGCAGGCGGATGGAGTGAGAGTAATTGTTTGACAAGTCCACTTGCAATAAGTGCTGCCTTGTCGAAGTTCATCTGATCATCCCATTCAAGCGATACCGCAATGCTGGTAATTCCGAAAAATGAACCTTCAATAGCCGCCGCCACCGTTCCCGAATAGAGAACGTTAATACCCGCATTCAGACCAGCATTCATACCACTGATGATAAGGTCTGGTCGTTGAGGACAAATTTCCGAAACACCAAGTTTCACAGCATCGGCAGGACTGCCGTCAACCGCCCATCCCCGCTGCTTCTCACCTCGAAAAACTTCCTTTGCCGTAAGTGGTGAAAGAAATGTAATCCCGTGACCAACACCACTTTGCTCCGTTGATGGTGCTACGACCAGAGTTTCAAAATCATCGTTTACTGCTTCTTCAAGAGCCGCCAGCCCTGGCGCGTAGATTCCGTCATCATTCGTAAGCAGGGCAAACATGCAGATTCTCCAGTAACCAACCCGAACGGCATTCCATCGTGACTTGAGAGGGAAGCCTCTTCCCCTTATTTTAGCAGTTCACGCCGGGAAACTCACACGATGGCGTGTTTTCATGGGGCAGGGGGAGTATACTGACGGGCTTTCAAAAAAGTCTTCGAGGGAATGACCAGGTACCAATGACTAGTTCACTACCGGGAACCACTGCCACAGAACACAAAGCGTTTCAGGCTGTCAATGCCGAGCGAGTGGTAGTTTTAGATTTTGGATCGCAGTATGCCCAACTCATCGCTCGGCGAATTCGTGAACAACACGTGTACTGCGAGATTGTCCGTCATGACATAACAGCAAAACGCCTCGCTGAAATCGCACCAAAAGGCATTATTCTCTCTGGTGGGCCAGCAAGTATCTATGAAGACAATGCTCCACGCTGTGACCCCGAACTATTCTCTCTAGGTGTTCCGGTTCTTGGTATTTGTTACGGCATGCAGGCTGCGTGCGAAGCACTGGGTGGCACGGTGGGCCGTGCCGAATCAAGAGAATACGGTCGATCCAACTGTGACGTTGTTTCAGACAGTTCACTTTTTTCAGGGGTCCCCACGAGTACAGATGTCTGGATGAGTCACGGCGACCAGGTAACAACGGTTTCAGATGACTTTATTCCATTAGCGAAAACTGCAACATGCCCTCTGGCTGCCGTTCGCCATAAGACTCTTCCAGTCTTTGGCTTGCAATTTCACCCCGAGGTTACCCACACACCTGCAGGTAGTGAGATTCTCGGCAACTTCCTGCAGAACGAATGTGGTTGTACCGGAACGTGGCGCCTCGAAGACTTTGCTGAACTTGCCATTGAGTCAATCAGACACCAAGTCGGTTCTGACCGCGTCATCTGCGGCCTCTCTGGTGGCGTTGACTCAGCAGTTGTGGCAGCGCTCATTAGCAAAGCGATCGGTGATAAACTTTCCTGCATTCTTGTTGACAATGGTCTTCTCCGAAAGAATGAGGCTTCTGCAGTTATTGAAGAGTTTTCTGATCACTTCAAGACAGATCTTCATGTTATTTCAGCTGAA
>DONH01000432.1:0-3228 GCA_003509235.1 Planctomycetaceae bacterium | reverse complement strand
TTCATGTTATTTCAGCTGAAGACAGATTTCTTGACGTCCTCGCAGGCATTACCGAGCCACAGGAAAAGCGGCGTCGCATTGGTGCAACATTTATTGACTGTTTTGCGGACGAAGCATCAAGGATTGAAGACGCCCGCTTCCTCGCCCAGGGAACGCTCTACCCTGATGTTATTGAGAGTGGAGCGGCTGCAGACGGTCCTGCAGCAACGATCAAACTTCACCACAACGTTGGTGGCCTGCCAGATGATCTTCAGTTTGAACTGATTGAGCCACTTCGAGATCTATTTAAGGATGAAGTTCGCCAACTCGGCATGAATCTAGGACTGCCAGAGCATATTGTTTGGCGTCATCCTTTCCCTGGCCCAGGCCTTGCCGTTCGCTGTCTTGGTGAGGTAACAAAACCACGACTTGATACACTTCGTGAAGCTGATGCGATTGTCCTTCAAGAACTACGAGATGCCGGATTGATGAGAAAAATCGCACAGGCTTTTGCTGTTTTACTACCAGTACAAAGCGTCGGAGTAATGGGTGACGCCCGCACCTATGAAAATACTCTAGCAATACGTGCTGTTGAAACTGAAGACTTCATGACTGCTGACTGGAGTCATATTCCATACGAGGTTCTTGGCCGCATGTCGACCAGAATTATCAATGCGGTACGAGGAGTCAACCGAGTGGTATATGATATTTCCTCAAAGCCACCAGCCACCATTGAATGGGAATAGCGGCCTCACAAATTCACTTATACTTCACTTAATAACTGGAATTCTTCTGTCACTGAGCACAATGTCAAATAGCACCGACGGAACGAGTGAACAGACTATCACAGACGGAAGTAATGGCACCCGCGATTCCGCCGTCATCTTCTGGATAATAAGTCACTTCCATGACTAGCAACGCAGCGAACTCGAAACAGCGTCCTCTGGGAATCATTTTTGCCCTCCCCATTGAGGCCCACACGTTTGAACGACGCCTTGGCACCGCCAGGAAGTACCAAGGGCACAAGTCAGTCATCTTCGAGGGGAATGTATCTGATCACCGAGTCGTCTGGACAATTTCTGGAGTAGGTCGACAGGCGGCTCGCAGCGCCGCACAGCTCATTATTGATGGCCACCAACCCCACACCTTGGTATCCGCCGGATTCGCCGGTGCCCTCGCCCCAAACCTTGAACACGGAAGCGTTCTTATTCCAAACAGAATTCTCGATGCCGACCAGCAATGCATCTATCCAGTAGGCGATATTAATCGGATTCTGCGGTCTAATAACACATTAATGAATACAAATACCACACTTATCACTGTTGATTCAGTTATCGCATCAAAAGAAAAGAAGGCTCGGCTTCGCCAAGAAACCCACGCCGATCTTGTTGACATGGAATCTGCTGCTGTCGCAATTGTTGCGCAGAACGCCGATATTCAATTCCTTGCCGTCCGTGCAATATTTGACACGTCGGAAGAGACACTCCCTCCAGAAGTTAGCCAACTCAGTCAGCCACAGTCACCAATGCATCGATTCGGTGCAGCCCTTGCGGCGATTACTCAGCGTCCAGCAGCCGTCACTGATCTCTGGAGACTATGGGAGCAGGGAATATCCTGTTCTCGAACGCTTGCAGATCGACTTCAGCAGATAGCACAAACAATTCACTGAAGTTCACGTGAACTGGACCGATCAAGATGCTTCTGACAGAACTCAACTGACAGATTGAGCCATGTCGTACCGGCGTCAACTTGTGGCAACTGATTTCGATCACCACCATACAATGACGTCGGAACACCAAGTTTTTGTGCCTTTTCATAGACGATCTTCGCAGCCCAAGGCGGATGAATTTTATCTTTTGGCGGCGCGTTTGAATATAAGAAAACGGGGGCTTCTCCAGCATCCATGAGAGGAATAATGATCTCTTTTGTTCGCCATGGTTGCCAGAGGCTCACCACAGCATTTGGACGCGAACTCATACGAGCAACTTTATCGTCACTATCAAAGACTGCATAATCACTTTGGTAGGCCAGGTACTCACTAATGATTGCTCCGGCGGAAGCTCCACCACACACCGTACGGTCTGGATCAATTTTCCAGTCTTTCGATTGACTCCGTAGAAACTGGATGGCTCGTGCACAATGCCGTGCAATCTCAAGATGGTCGATACCCTCACTCAGCAAAGGATAGTTACAACTGGCAACCGCAAAACCAGCGTCTTGATACGCCTCAAGCATTGCCGACCTTTTCTTTTCAAACTCGCTCTTGTCTCCCGTCTGAAAGCCACCCCCATGGAACCATACGAATAACGGTGCTGGTCCATCCTTAGCCACAGCTGGCCAGAAGTCCAGCACATCTCGTTCATGCTTTGTGTCGTACGCGATGTCTCGTTTTGGTTCATCACCAAAGGAGCACGCTGCGCACCACATAACGACGAGTAAAGTGATTCTTTTCATAACGATTCAAAAGGAAAATGCATCTCGAACATAGGAGGCCGAATCTCAACACAAAAGAGTTGAGAAGGTTGTTTGTACCGCTGACTGCTCGATCGATCTAGAAAGCCTACTTCGACGTGAGTTCGAAATTGAAAACATTTTCACCATCAGCAGTTACAGTTGCGGACAACCCTGACTCCTCACGATCACTGTACTTCTCAGGCAATTCACTTTCAGCATCCTTCTCAGAACCTGGCGCAGGGCCTTCGTCCGTGTTATTTGATTCATCAAACGGCACGCCACCGGGAACAGTTTCAATTTCAATGGCAGGAAATTTTTGAATTGCAACAGCAAATGACCCCGGTGTCGCACCATCACCAGCATTGAAAGAGGTGAGTTCGAATGCTCCATTCGCATCACTAGTCGCATTTGCCGGCTTCTGCCCATCGAGTGGATAAAACGTAATAGTCGCCCGCTCAACCGGAGTTCCGTCAAGCGTAACGGTACCCGAACTTTTATACGTTTTTGGCCATTTCGGTTTACCGCAACCCACGAACGCTGTAATAGAAATACCGATCAGACTTACGGTCAAGTAGTGCAAGAAAATCTTTTTATTCATCGTTTTATTTAATGGCGTTAAGAAAAGGTAGCTCATGAAAAAGCTTGCCGCAGGCCAGAAACCTACGGCAAGCTTAACAAATAAATTACTGGCTAATCGCCTCACCGCCAGCCTTTGATCCCATCGCACCCCAAACACCGTACGGAGACGGGGTATCAACATGCCACTCGTTTCTTTTCGTCAAGTCTCCGGTATCG
>DONH01000059.1 GCA_003509235.1 Planctomycetaceae bacterium | reverse complement strand
CCTTCTCAACTTTTTTTGTTTGTGAATTTGGTTTAACCGACACGGCAGAGTTTCTCCCATGAACTTTGGAATGCCAGCAAAGGATCTTCTGATTGGCGAATCCATATTGTTCTTCCAAATTTTGTATGTCTTATAAACGCCGCTTCATCATTGTCTTCATTGGTAAGTACAATGCATAGTTGATCTCCCTGCACGGATTGATTTTCTGAACCTCTTTGCAGTCCTTGGCGTGTGGTTACTCTGACTTGAAAGACGCCGCAATCGGTGCGTGTTTTTCTAGGAGGTGACACCTGATTCTCTTCGGATTCAAGACTTCCTGATCGCTTGCCATTTTCGAAAGATTTAAAATGAGCCAATTGATCGAGGAAGCGGACAGCACCGCTGGTGCCCTGACCAACCCTGACGCATTGACCACGGAAACAGACCTCAACAGCCGCTTGTTTGCTCTGATAGGCCATGGCAATGCTTGCCACAATACGAATGGCCCACTCGATACTGCTTTCACCGTTAATAATTTCGTGGATCGTTGGGTCTGTATCAACGACAATACGAATGGCGGACGTTGCTGGCGCTTGACGCTCACAGACTACAAGAGAACCTGTTCTTGCTGTTTGCGGCCAATGAATGCGGCGAAGCGAGTCGCCATTCCGAAAGGGTCGTGTTCCTAAAACATCACCAGATTCACCACATCGTGCATCCGTAAAACGATCTTCGGATGGTCTCGTCTCAGCGCTGTCGAGCAGACTTTTTAAAGGCACCGTACGCGGCCATACAATAAGCCTGTTCTTGATTTTTGTTGGTCGAGATCTGTTGTATATGCCAAACGGAAATCCGGTAGAAATAAGACACTCCTGCATGGGGTAGACGCCTCGAAGCAGCGGAGTGAATAAAGAAGTAAAAGTGGTCTTGCTAGCCGCCGGCAGGCCACCGCAAGCGGCAGGCTCTGGTTCTGAAAGATCCCGTCTGCACATAATACCCCAGGTAGGCCATGGCCAGCGGTTTTCAAGAGTCAACTTTGTTTGAAGAGGCTCTTGTTCAGTAACTCTGCGGCGTTCGAATTCTAATTCGCCTCGGAGTCCCATGATGGTGACTGCGGGCCAGATAGTACCGACTGCGCCGATGAAAAAGATCGTGCCAGCAGCCCACAGCATGCTGGTGCCTACGGCTATGCCTAGTATCAACACAACAATGAAAGCGGCAACAAGGGCACCTAAAGGTGTTTTGATGGCGGCGACTAGAGGATCTGCAAATCCACACCAGTTGTGAGACGTGATCCAGTAGTAAAACTGTGATCGCGTTGGAGCCGAAGACGGTGGTATCTCACTAACGTTTTTCATGAAGTGGCTGTTATAGGAAACTCAACGGATTGAATTGGAAACATGCATTACGAAGGGTTTGATCAAGTGCCAGATCTTCCACAGAGGTGCTGTATTAGACCGGGTTCACTGATGCATCTAGTCGTTTGCATGTGCTGCGGATAGGGCATTACTGTCCTATGGTATCCAGCACCTGGGGCAAATCCACATTTGTAGACACATATTTGCGTGCGGTGCAATCATTATGAAGAGATGATCACAGGTGGTCCACGAGGGATTGGTCGTAGCGAGTAATCAAAGGCAGCAAAAATATCTTCTGGAAAGATAATTCTTTGAAGAACAAAATGAGTCACCTGAGTTAGTGGTTGTGTGTAGACATCCTGAAGCTTTGCATAACTAAAAAATTGACAGAGAACGCATTCTTCAGAATTTTCTGATGGCTCGCTTGATTGTCCGCGTGAAATTGGTCTGGGGGTAAGGTGGCTTATTCCTGCAGGGATGGTACAGCGTTCAGGATTGTTGTCATAGTGGTTATTATCACAGGCGAGTTGCTGAATTTGTGAACTGGGGCCGTATTCGCTGGAACAGTGACAGTCGCAATGAGAATGAATGCCAAGAACTGCAAATCCCGCATATCCCAGTAAAGAAACTGGAATAAAAGCCGTCAGCAAGACTATGACAAGAAGGCGTCGCATAGGAGGTTCGCCGATTCAGAATGAAAGTACCCATTACAATTAAATTTAAAGTATTCCGAATGAATGAAAAACACAAGTGAATAGTCCATTTGGCCGTAGATGACCTGTAAAAGATAGGACAAATTTATCCGGAGATATTTCGCTTAGTGGCAAATCACTATCATTTTGTTCTAAGTAGATATGGTGGGGTGATGAATGTTGCATGTCGGTCTAGATTTTATCACCAGCCACCACCACCTCCGCCACCACCACCTCCGCCAGAAAATCCTCCCCCACTACTACCACTTGATGATGACGGACTTGTTGCGGCGGCGGCGACTGAGGCAGTCATGGCAGAACCAAGCCCAGCAGCAGTTGCGCCTATCGTTGATACACTCCAGGCGTCACCGTGATACCAGGCAGGATGGTATCCGGACCCGTTAGCTGTTTGTGTAGATACACTTGCATCTGCAATGAGGTCTTTGAATTGATCTGCCCACTTGTTGGCGACATTGAGCGCAACGGCATAAGGCAGAAAACGTTCAAATAACTCAATGGTGTGCGGTGCGGCATGCATGTGCTGATGGGTTGTTGCCTGTTGCGTGACGGCCTCAAGCCGATCTTCCTCCGCAGTAGAGAGGTACATCGCAAACCCATCAATTTGATCCATGATGAGCCGGCCTGCGGCGGTGGGTGCTTTGATCAACTCGTAGAACAGGGCAACCGTTGTCACGATGCCTAGAATAAGCGGAATGATCCAGAGAGATGTCATGCCAGCAAGCATACCGATCGCGACTAATTCCCCTGCAATGAAGGGAAGTGCAAATAGTGTCAAGAAAATTGCTGAGCCATATCCGGCAATTTGACTCATTGCTGAATCGCCAACAATTGCTGCCCGCCATGAAGAGATCACCTTATGAAGTAGTACGACGACACCACATGACCAGAAAGTGAGCCATAGGGTAAGGAAGCCTACAATACCCGTAGCTTTCACGCCTCCAGCAAAAAAAACAACCAGGACTACAACGGCCAATGAAAGCAGAAGGCCTCCAAAGAACCAGAGGCGGTTTGGCCGAAATAGAACGCCTTCAAATTCATGAACTAGGCTTTTCCTGAGCGTTGTAATTGCCCGAGCGAATAGAAGGTGGTCCTTGCGATCGATCGCTAAAGAGTTTCGGCCATGAAGAAGGTGATCAAAAATCTGTCTTTCACCATTCGAGGTTGAGTCGGTGGGAGTGCCTTTTTTTTCAAGCGTATACCTCTTTTTATTTTCACGGATTGCAAGAACTTGTTGTGTCGCCAACGATAGGATAGCGACAGAAAAACACTCTTTGTCGTATCCCATTTGAGAAATAAATCGACAGGCAGCTGGGCTCAGGTTCTCTGGTGGCTCGTAGAGGGGAACAATAACTCCTGTTGCTGGATCTCGCCCAACGAATAACCAGGCCGTCAGAAAATAGGCAATGATTGACACCAGTCCGATGCTGCCCCACATGAGAAATGGATCATTCAGAAGTACCTCGGACGTTGACGGTTTGGTGATGAGTCCTGAGGGGAAGGTAGTAACGACAGTCAGGCCTTCTTGTGGTTTAAGTGAATCTTTCGTCGAGTAGGTTACACGATGTTTCTCACCTTCAATGCGAATAGTGAGATCAACTTGGTTGGTAGACTTTAATGCGCCGACATAGCCTTCGGCTGATACCTCATCCATTGGGATATCTGCAGGAAAAGAGATCGTTGCTTCTGCCTGCTCAATCGGAAATTCCCAGGCATTTCCAGTAGCGTTCCAGTAGACCTCATCATGGTCCTCTTGGAAACGAAGTTGCCGTGTTTTGTATTGAATCGTAAAGGTGTGCGAGCCTGTAGAAAGTTGAACATTCTTTGATCCAATGCGAATGCGTTTGTAGGAGCCGTAGCTTTCTTCCTTATAAGCGGAGTCCTTTCCGTCACAATGAATAAAAATAATCTGGATCGGGATATTTGTTTTCAGACCGTAGAATCCAACGTCATACTGAACTGGTATATCACGAATAATTCCTTGTTTAATCTTTTTGCCCTTTGCAATCACTGAGATGGTTTCAGTGATAGTCATGAAACCATCATTCTCTATGGCAATATCACTGTGGAATTTTGTGATTCGTTCTGCTGCTTGAATGAAATTGGGAACCCGTAGAACGGACTCGGCAAGAAAAATGACCAGGAATACGAAAAGGAAGCGACAGGTCATTATTTTCATGATCAAGCCTGAGCATTGATGATTGGAGTATCGCGTTCTGTGACGGAATTGACTTCGAAGAATTCTTTTGTTGTGAAATTAAACAAATTAGCTACAAGATTTGATGGGAATGATTCAATTGAAATATTTAAGTTTCGGACAGCGCCATTGAAGTATCGACGGGAATATTGAATTGCGTCCTCAACCTCTACAAGTTGAGAAGATAGCTGCGAGAAACTTGTGTCTGCCTTGAGTTCAGGATAGGCCTCTGCGACTATGAAAAACTTCACAAGATTGGCCGTCAGCCCGTTTTCTTTGGCATTGAGCTCGGCCAGGTCATTGGTAGTTGCGTTCGATGAGCGAGCGGCGACGACATCCTCAAGGAGAGAACGCTCAAAGGCAGCGTACTCTTTGACACACTCAACAAGATTCGGGATGAGTTCGTGCCGACGTTTCAGCTGAACATCAATGCCGCTGAAGGCTTCGTCAACAAGATTGGTATAACGCACCAGTCGATTAAAAGAGACGGCCACGAAGAGAAACAAGGCGATAAGAATAACAACGGTCAATGCTAAAGCCGCAATGCCAAATCCTGGTGTAAGGGCAAAAATCATTGCGTTCTCACAAAAGATTTCCAAAAGCCCGTGCCCTCCTCGTTATGCAAGGGCACGGACATTTGGGTACGGAAAAAAACGGTCTTGCCTGTTCTATTCTAGTGGAAGTTAGGCTCTTTGCCTTCATAGGCGCGATACAGGTCATGGATGGCTTTTTCAAGTGCAGAAGCAGTCGCTGCATCGGTCGACTGTTTGCATTTCATTGCGGCAACAGTCACGGCATGTGATGCTTTGAGTTGATCAGTGTATCGCGGGGAATCAGATTTTATCCGCTGGGCTAGGAAGTAGTCGGCGATGACATTCTGAATGGACCCTGCATGAGCTTCTTTTGTGACAACCCAGCGAACAAGCTGGTTATTGTCTTGGCCACTTTTTGCAGCTGGGGCCAGCTCATTGATCTGCCCTTGTGCCTTGGCAATAGTTTTCGTGTCTTCTAGTAATTTTTCGAATCGTAACTGATCACCATAGATTCCACACGGGACCTGACAGTGTGCGAAAACGGTAGAGCAGAAAAGAGTGGACGCAATGAGCGCAAGCAACGTACGTGACATGGGAAACGTGTCTCCAGGGTTAATTTGAGATACTCAGGGAGTACCACGATACACCAAGAGACGCTATGGGTAAAAACCCATCGCTTAGAGCTTGAAGTGCGAAATCTCTCCATGGAGATCGTTTGCCGCTTGCTGGACGTCGGTTGTGGCGTTTTGGAAGCTGTCTAGGGCCGATTCACTTTCGGAAACGCTCTCTGCTAGATGTGCCATGGCGATCCGGATCTGCTCGGCACCTTGGCTCTGGGCTTGCATGCCTTCGGCGACCTGCTCAAATCGCTCAGATATCCCTTTTACAGATGTGATGATTTCTGCAAGCTGCCGAGAAACGCCACCAATTTCCTGTGCTCCGGTTTCGACACTTTTTGTAAAGGCATCCATTTCCATTACGCCGGATGAGACACTGAGCTGCATTTCTTTAACGACCTGTTCAATTTCAAGAGAAGCGACTGCGGTTTGGTCTGCAAGTCGCCGAATCTCTCGGGCGATCACAAGGAATCCAAGACCATACTCACCGGCCTTCTCGGCTTCGATTGCAGCATTGATCGAAAGAAGATTGGTCTGGTCGGCTACTTTCGCAATTGTTGTCACAGCAAGGTTAATAGTTGTGGCGCGTTCATTGATCACGGCAAGGCGAGATCCAAATGATTCTGTACTGTCCGCAAGTTTCCGCATTGTGGCGTCCATGCTCGATAGACTCTCTCTCCCCTCGATCGCCATCGCACCAGTTTTCCCGGCCATCTCATTTACAGCGACAATGGTGTGTGTGAGTTCTCTTCCGGTCACACTGATTTCTTCAACTGCGGCGACCGTCTGAGTCGTAGAATCACCAAGTCGTTTGATAACGTGCTGCTGATTGGATCCCGTTTCCTGGAGCGTTGATGACGTATTCGTCAACGCATCACTTGAGTTTTGAACCCGCCCGATCAACATACGGAGATCTCGTGTCATTGTTTGGAGTGACTCAAGGAGTATTGCTGTTTCGTCGCGCGACAAAATAGAGACGTCTTCTCGCAGGTCACCTGCCGCCACATTTCGCGACAGAATGATTGCGCGTTGGATGGGTGTGCTAATACTTCGTGCGACGAAGAGTGCAACCAAAACAACCAGGAGAACAGTGCCGCACAGGAGCCCAGCAATTAGCAGTTGCTGAAAATGTACCAGTGCAAACGCTTCACTTGTGTCCTGTTTAGCAACCAGTCCCCAGCGATAGCTTGGAAGATAGCACCACGCTGCAGCAACTTCCTTTTGTCGGTAATCAGGGAAAACTGCATAACCCCGATTGCCACTTGACGCATTTCGTGCGGCAACGGCTTTTTCTACGGTGAGTGGTATTGTGAGTTCATAAGCGGCATCAGGGCGATGACGCAGAGGCGTTGTGATTCTTGCGGTGTTGTCTATTTGCTCTGCAGTAAGAATCTCACCGGTGGACCCAAGACCAGTTGTGTCTGTCAGTATTTGCCACACGTGATCAATACGCAGTTGGAGAGCAAGCACTCCAATAACCTTTTCTTGCTGAAAAATTGGAGATGTGACAAAGGCCGTCGGGCGTCCAGATTTCCCAAAAGGTGCAAATTGGCACAGTTCTGACTGTAGAAGAGTCCGTGACCGATCAAAGCTCTTTGCTAATTGCGTAGCTCCAAGTGACTCAGAGGTCAACTGAGCACCAGGCTTGAGTTGATCTGTGGATGAGTAGAGAACTGTGCCATCAACATGAATGAGGAGCAGGCTCTGGTAGCCACGAGACGTTGCGACGTCCCGCAGATAAGGCGCATAAGCGGTCGCCTTGGCCTCAAGTACGTTCGCGTTCGATTCGGAAAGACTGACAGATGAAAGTTGGGACATGGCAGTCACAACTGTTGGTGCTATGGACAGTGTTGTTCCGTCACGAACACGCTCAGCAGCGTATGACTCAAGTTGGGTGGAACGTGCCGAGGCAATCTGAACAAGTCTTTCTTGTACCGATGTTTCAAGTGCACGATTCGCAAGGCTGGCTGTGATAGCTGTTAGGAGTCCACACGGTAGCAGTGCAATCAGAAGGAACCAAAACAAGAGCCTTCGAGCGAGCCGTTGATGTTTTTTTTCCGCGTGTGTTTTTGAATTGAGCTCAGTCATTTTCGGGAGTCCCCTCAGGTTGAGTTTTCCCGGTGTTGGCCCAGCCGCCCCAGTCACGATGAAGCTCGCGGACAAAAGTGTCCCAAGAAGTTTTTGAGCGTGTGATTGGATACGGTACAGGGCGTACAGAGACGTTGCTGCTCCAGACGATGTTGAACTGTCCGTCTTCCTTGATTCGGCCAATATAAACCGGCCTCCAGGTATGCTGGGTGCTCGGGTCTACTGCGATGATGCCCTCCGGCGCATTGAGGCTCTGTTGACGGAGTGCGTTGCGGACCTGTTGGACATCAGTATTTCCGCTTTCCCGCACAGCGTTTGCCCAGAGGTAGACACTGTTGTACGCAGCGGCAATAACGTCACTGGTGACTCGATCTGCTCCGTAGCGTTTTTTAAATGCGGAGACGAACCGTCTATTTTCTTCACTATCAATTGATTGGAAGTAGTTCCATGCTGCATAGTGCCCGACCATATCGGCATGATTGGTTGAACGAAGTTCATCTTCAGCGGTCGCAAATGTGATTACAGGGATGTCGTCAGGTGATATTCCCGATTCACGAAGTTCTCGAAAAAATGCTATCGCTGAATCTCCAACGACGGAACAGAGGATCACATCAGGTTGTGTGTTGACAATTTCTTGCACGTAGGACTTAAGTTCAGTGCTACCGAAGGGAACATATTTTTCAGCCACTTTTTCAACACCGAGTCCCATGAGTTGATCGGAAATAATTGCGTTGACACAGTGGGGCCAGATGTAGTCTGAGCCGATTAGAAAAAAACGACGGGCATTCAGTGCACTCTGACACCACTGTACTGCTGGAGTTATCTGCTGATTGGGTGCCGCGCCGGTATAAATTACATTTGGGCATGACTCGAGTCCTTCGTACGCCATCGGGTAGATAAGAAGATGATCTGATTTCTCGAGAACAGGGAGAACGCTTTTTCGACTTGCGCTTGTCCAACAACCGAAAAGAACGGTTACGTCCTCTTCATCTATCAGCCTGTCAGCTTCCCGAGCAAATGTTGGCCAGTCTGATGCACCATCAGCAACTATCCATTTGATTGGCCGGCCGAGGAGTCCCCCAGCGGCATTGATTTCTTCAAATGCCAGTCGTTCAGCGTCAATCATTGCTTGTTCACTGACAGCAATGGGACCCGTTTGTGAATGAAGAACACCAACGAGTATTGGTTGCGGGTCAAGGAAAAACTTTCCGGCTCCAAACCACATGACCAGAGAAAGGGTAACACCACAGCCCACCACAACCCACCACCGCTTTAGAAAACGACTATGGGTATCCTGGGAATTAATAGAGAGGGGCATACGGACCTCCGGGAACAATGCAGCTGCCCGCAATTTTTACCTATAGTACCCAGTCGTGCGAAATTTTCGTTAAATTTTATCCTGTTTTGGGTAGCGGTGTTGTTGTTTTTCCGTTTCGGATCGCTGGTGGTTGGGCCTGAGTTCCCCGTATTGGAGTTATTTTTCGAACCCAGATGTTTCGGAATCGTACGGGATTTCTGTGGTCCTGAAGCCGGATTGGAAGTTCTG
>DONH01000237.1 GCA_003509235.1 Planctomycetaceae bacterium | reverse complement strand
AGTTGCTCCGCGCGGCCGCGTGCCTGCGAGAGGCCTTACTGTGACTTTCCTGTCCATAACGCGAACCATAATCTCGGGTGAACTCCCAACGAGTGTTGCCGATGGTGTGCGAAGGCAGAACATGAACGGACTTGGGTTGACAACACGAAGTGTTCGATAGAGTTCAAGCGGTGAGTCATCAAAAGGTATTGAGAGCCGACGGCTTAGCACTACCTGAAAGATGTCACCAGCATGAATGTAGTCGACCGCTTTCTCAACGGCTTCTAAATAGTCGTCACGACTTCGATTAGCAGTGATGGTCTCCTGTGTCAGTTGGCTTGGGTTGTTGAGTGAACTTATGTCATGAAGAGGTGGCCAAGCACAATCCTGCTTGAGCTTTTCGATGGCCTGATTAACGCACATCTTTGCAGATTCATAAGCGGATTTGATGGCCTCGGATGATTTCGCAGTGGGCTTTGCTAAGGCGACGACGTCGATAGATTTTGAAACATGATCAAAGACAACGAGTTGATCGTAAAGTGCAAAATAAATGTCAGGTAAGCCAAGGTCATCTGGAGGTGTATGTGGAAGATGCTCTGCATAACGAATAGCATCGTACGCCGCATAACCAATTGCTCCGCTCGTAAAGGGTGGCAGTTCATCGAGACGGGCTGGTCTGAACTGTTCCATTTGCCTCTCGAGTTCGGCTAATGGATCGTCGACCTGCAGTTTCTCATCTGGTAGCCCTTTACGTCGAATCGTTACATTTGGACCGTGAGCCTCAAATTGCAGGAACGGTTCAGACCCGAGGAAACTGTACCGCCCCACTTTTTCCCCTCCAATAACACTTTCAAAGAGGCATCCATCTGATCCAGTATCGATTCGAGCAAAAGCTGAAAGGGGAGTTAGGGTGTCTGCAAAAACGCGCCTACAGACCGGAATAAGAGTTTCGCGTTGTGCTAACTCCGAGAAATGCTTGAAGTTCGGGAAATGGTTCATGGGGGCAGCGGCTAATTTATTTCCACAAATTTTCAGTACGGTCTTGGTCCTATTTGGGACTATGGCTTAGCTGGAGTCAATGGGGAGCAAGATTGCTTCATGCGGTCCTAATTGATCTCTTCGAGAACCACATTTGATGGTGAGCGAGTTTTATATGCTTAAATAGCTGTTTTAGGGTGGAGTTTCTATGATTGTAGTCTGTCCCTTTCTGCCAAAGGGGCTGCTCATTTATTTTTCGAGATCGTCTCGCTCGAGGATTGGATGTTGGAGTGATTCGGCTCCACAGTGTTATTTACACGAATTTCAGGTTGGAATAGAGAGACTTTTTGCAGTTTGTACAAATTGTTAGCTTTTGTAAGAAAGCATTATCTTAAGAGTGTCAGTGTGCTTTACACTGAGTACAGGTACCATTGTTTTAAGGAATGGTACGAGGTCTCGGTATCGTGTGAGGATAATTTTGAGAGATCGTTGCTGGTAAAAAGGAAGATTTCTGAGGGGTGATATTATGCAGTGTCAGCAGTGTGACAAACAGGCGATGTTTCACATCACAGAACTTGAGGCCGGCGAAGTTCGAGAACTACATCTATGTGAAGATCATGCGCGGGTATATCTAAATCAGGCTGAGGCTGATTCACAACAGGAAGATTCTGATACTGAGGGCGGGCCTCTTGGTGTTGGGCAAACAGCAAAAGAGCTTTCTGAGATTGACCAACTAGTGTGTGATATGTGCGGCATTACGTTTTTTGAGTTTCGTAATCAGGGAAGACTAGGGTGTCCTAACGATTACGTGCAGTTTGAAAATGAGCTCGAACCCCTGATTGCAAATATTCACGGAGAAGTAGAGCACCGGGGTCGTCGACCAAATCGTCAAAAACAAAAAACAGTAGGAGGAGAAGTTCTTCCAGAATCGACGGAGGAACTTACACGTGTGATCGGTATGCGGAAAGACATTCGTAATGCTGTGGAGGGTGAAGACTATGAGAGGGCTGGAAAGCTGCGAGATGAAATTCAGAAAATTCTTCACAAGTGGCATGCTGAACAATCGGGAAACTGATTTTTCCATTTTTCACAAATAGCCATGTGTGCTAAGCACGCATTCCAGCTACGTTTAGATTTTGAAAAAAGAATAATGTTAGAGTAAGCACATGAAATTTGAAGTTCTGAATACATCTGTTGGTGAATGGCTCAAGGGCACTGGCCCAGAGTCAGACATAGTTATGAGCAGTCGGGTTCGACTTGCGCGGAATCTTGCGCACTATCCCTTTGTCAGTCGGGCCTCAGAGACAGAGCGGAGTGAAATTGAGGATTTTCTTCACTCGCATCTTACGAAAACATCTGTCGGTTCACGTCTGGAATATACAAATTTGGGTGGTCTCGAGGATCTTGATCGTCAATTTCTTGTCGAGCGGCAGTTGATAAGTAGGGAGCATGCAGATGCCACAGGCGCTCGTGGGGTGGCAATCGATCCTGCGGAACAGATTAGTCTTATGATCAATGAGGAAGATCATCTTCGCATTCAGTGTATACATAGTGGGCTGGATCTAGAAGCAGTCTGGGAACAGATACGTGGTGTTGACGAAGAAATTGAAGCCGTTGTCCCTTACGCTTTTCATCAGCGGTGGGGGTATCTCACGGCATGCCCAACAAACGTAGGTACCGGGATACGAGTGAGCGTAATGCTACATCTACCTGCGCTCGTAATTACTCGGCAGATTGACAAGGTTTTTCGAAGTCTGCACAAAATTTCACTGGCTGTTCGAGGTCTGTACGGCGAGGGCTCACAGGCCTTCGGAGACTTTTATCAAATCTCAAACCAGATAACTCTTGGCCGTACAGAGGGTGAGCTGATTGCCCAAGTCGCAGATGTTGTGCCGGTGCTAATTGATTATGAACGTCGCGCTCGGGAATTCCTCTTGCAGGAAACAGAGCAGAATGTTCACGACCAGGTTAGCCGTGCCTTTGGGATTTTAAGAACAGCTCAGACGATTAGCGCTGAAGAAACGATGCAACTCCTTTCGCGGGTGCGCATGGGAGTGCTGCTAGGACTGGTGGATGATCTTCATGTGTCTGACGTCAATAAGTTACTTGTTCGCACTCAGCCAGCCCACCTTCAAAAGATGAAAGGTGTCGATCTCGATACAAAAGATCGTAATATCGAACGCGCACGATTTCTTCGTTCGTATTTTGAATCGGGTTCACCAGATGACAATTAGATATTCGTGAAGCACAACGAGAGCTTGTATCGTTATTTGAATATTTGCTGCAATTCAGGAAAACGATGTATGCTACGCGTCAGCAAGTTTTTCCCGAAGTGCGTTGACCACTGCAGGAGGTACAAATTTGCCCAACGCAATGTCGTTTGCGAGGGGAGTAATTTGCTTCAGTAGCGACGAAGAGATATGAGAATATTGGGCGTCGGCCATCAAGAAGACAGTCTCGATTTCAGGGTCGAGCATTCGGTTTGCCAAGGTCATCGTGAATTCTGCCTCAATGTCGGTCAGTGATCGAACACCGCGAAGGACAACCTGTGCTTTCTGTTCACGAACGAATGTCACGGATAGCCCGTTGAAGCGTCGGACGGTTACATTGTCCAGATAAGCGACTGCTGTTTCTACGAGTTTGACCCGCTCTTCCTGATCAAAAAGTGGCTGTTTGTCGGGGTTTATACCTACGCCGACGACAATATGGTTAAATATTCGACTTGCTCGCTTAATCACATCTATGTGACCAAGTGTGATTGGATCAAAAGACCCTGTGTAAACGGCGACTTGACCATCATATGTTGGCACGAAAAATTACTCCAAACAATGATTCGTGATGGACGATAAAGATTCTGTTGGCTCCCAGTGAGTGAACAAGTATGGTATCTCAAAGGGAGATCACAAGTGCTGAGATCTCCGACACTTATTTTTTTCATAACTTTATGGAGGGTCTCACGGCGTGTCGAAGTCCGTTCCGTTTGTCGGCATGGTGGTTTCTGGGATCGTAGGTATCCTTTTTCTGGCTGATTTAGCGGTCGCAATCCCATTTAGTCGTGTAAGTGTGCTTGCCGATGTTGGATTTATCTTAAGTAGTGGGATTCTGGCCTATTTGAGTTGGTCGACTTTGATGAGCAGAAAAGAAGAATAACTAGGCAGAGTATCTACGAGACGTTGTTTTAGGCTGCTTTGAGTATGGAAGTAGGAAATTCTCTAGAATTGTTACTCGACATGAATTCAGGAATTTGGTCTAAGCTTATTACCGTTACTGACTTCTTGGAAACGAGCTTGTGTATCCGTCTCGTTGCCCTGCTGAATTTTTTATGGTCATAGGTGCCTTTTAGGGATGCAGCATCCCAAATTCGAAGAGTTCCTGGTCGTTCTCCCCTGCGTGCCATGGATGA
>DONH01000307.1 GCA_003509235.1 Planctomycetaceae bacterium | reverse complement strand
TTCGTGTCATCAAAATCAACGACCTCAATGACGGCGCGTGGCTGTGGCGAATAATAGGCAATCGTATAACCATCTTCGGGGATCACGGGACGAGAGGCTGCGAGTCCCATTAAAGTGTTGCCGTAGGTAGGGGTCATAAAAGCGCCGTCGAGAAGTTCTTCGACTGCAAATCGCGTCCATTGAGGAGTGAACTCGGTTCCGCCTGAAAAAATACCTGTGATGCCAGCTTCCCGGATGGTCGTTCCTTTCTTTTCAAGGGCAATGGCCAAGGCCTCAAGCAGCTTTGGTGTTGTGAACATGCAGCGAATATCATGCCCTGATTCAAGGACGGTGATCGCTTGATCAATACAGTGATCCTTGTAGGCCTCCAGGTGTTCCATCCATCCTTTTTGGATCAACTTGATGACCCAGCGTGGGTCAAGGTCTATGCAGAAACAGATGCCGCCACGGTGCTGCGCTAGATGCTCAATAGATAATCGGAGCCTTCTTGGACCGGAGGGACCAAGCATCAACCAGTTTGCACCCTTCGGAAAATACTCTTCAGGAAGAGTCTCACTGAACTCTTCGTAATCCGTTCGGAAGTCTCGCAGGTTAACTCGTGATTTGGGCGTACCAGTGGTTCCACCCGTTTCAAAAACGTACGCCGGCTGGCCGGCAAACCCTTTTGGAATCCAACGAGTCACCGGCCCTCCTCTGAGCCACTCGTCTTCGAATGCCGGAAACTTTTTTAAATCGTCAAAGCAGTTCACTTCCTTGAGCGGATCAAAATTCAGTTTTTCTGCATACTCAAGCCAGAAGGGCGACCCTGTTGATGGATGGAAATGCCAGGCAATTATCTCAGCTGTGTGCGCGTCGAGCTTTTCTTTGCTCTGTTTAATACTGTTCTCATCGGCAACTTTAAAAACAGGAGGTGTTTCGGTCGTGTCTGCAGGCATCGAAATGACTCTTTCAGGATTGGGTGAAGGCCAGCGAGGTGTATCCTCGAGGAAAAAATATTTTGAGGTTAGGTCGGAGGATGAATCTGAACGACCTCTTTGATTTGTAGTCGGTTGGACGCGTTGTGGCGACTATCAGAGGAGGGTGAAATTTAGTTTTGATTTTCATCCTCAGGCATTGCGAGTTGGCTTAGGAGTTGCATCACCCCATTAAAGTGAGCCAGGCGGGGTCCGTATCGATCAATAAATTCGCCAAGTGCATAATCACTATCCGTAAAGTCTTCAGCACTTTCAGCTGCTTCTTCGGCGAGTGTTGTTAGGAAATCAGTATGGACGTGGGATAATCCTTTTGCTGCTTTCCGGCACGCCTGTGCGACGTAGGGATTATTTTCTCGCCACGTTTGTAATTCAGCGGATCGTTGACGCTGCTGGAATGAAACATGCTTCAGCACATCGCTTAGAAGATCGCACGATTTCTTTTGGGTCACGAGTATTTCTTTAAGGACAGCTACTACCTCTGATTGCGAGCTCGTGTTTTTCTGCTGAGGGACCGTTGTGTCTGCGGGGTCATTCGTTGACGTAATATCGATTTGAGTGCAGTGAGATGGAAGATTTGGCATTTTTCGAGTATCCGTGGGCGGTGGTAAGAACGCATTTAACTTCACTTGTTGAGAGTGTTCTTTCAGAATGTGATGGTAGCCATTCTTTTCATTTGAACCAAATGGCGAGGCCCTTAATGCCGTTGTAACCGCTACAGACTACTCCATTTGGAGCAATCAGATGTTTTGCGACACCGGTTATTCAAGACTCTTTAGAGTTCTCCCGATGGATTGAGTCGGCGGGCGAAGCAATTGACGAAACCGCTAGAGGGAGTTTTCAGCCAGCGTGGCGAACACCCTGTCAACGTTCTTTGGAGTGTGCCGAATGGTTTCAGGTGTGGTGTCATCGCACGACATGACGTTCGGTTTTTTGACAGTCTGCGACGCCGCAAATATCGGAATGTTTGGTGGATATCTGCTGGTTGACATCACGGGTCGACCTCTTGAATTTCACTGCACAGCACCGCTACGGGTAACCAGGGCACAAGAGATTTTGTACGGCGCAACGCTTCAGAGGCATCTGCACGGCGAGCAAATAGGGGGGCCCTTGCTGAAGGCCACACAGTTGTCACCAGTTGCGGTTCTTACAGATCGAGAATCTTTGCTGCACGCACGTTCCCATGGAGCAAGTCCTGTTGTGGCAATTCACGAAACGGACCATCAGGGAAACAGAGAAGACCCTATGCGGTTAGGGTCCTTTGAGCTACACCCGCATGAGGAAGATATATCAAAAATTGACAAGCTGCGTCCACACTTTGAAACGCTTTGCTCAAGTATTGAGCTGACTGAACCATTTAATCGTATTCGTGCTGCAATCGATGAAGCCAAGAATCATTGATAAAACACTACCTCATTTAGAATTCTGCTTAGTGAACTATGTCAGCACGTGAATCTGAGCAACCAAAGCGATCTGTTGCAATTGAGTCGAATGAATTTTGCCTTCCGTCTTCATTCGTCACAACGGTGAAATCTTTTGTCTTGCCTGCGAGTCGAACGCTTCAGGTGCCTGTCCAGGCAAGCCCAGTGGAAGTGCGTGACGTGCCGCTATTACTTCAATCAGTTGAGATTTATAGTCATCAGTTTGTTGGCTGTTTGTCAGTACCGCCGAAGATTCACAATCGCGAGGGTCAAACTCCATCGCGTGCTGCTGTACCACGGAAGCGTACTCGCATTCAGCCGCCTCACGATGTTGTCAAACTGTCGGAGCGACTCTTTTATCTCCTGCAGCCAGATCTTGAAACACTTTTGGCTGGTTGCCACTTGTCTTTTCCTCATGAACCATTTCCCTTCCAACTTGATGGTATGGCATTTCTCATGCCGCGGTTCGGAGGAATCCTGGCCGATGAAATGGGTCTTGGAAAATCAATGCAGGCGATTTCATCGCTTCGACTCCTTGTTCATTCGGGGCAGGCTCGTAGTGTGCTTGTGATTTGTCCAAAGGGTCTCGTTTCGAATTGGGCCCGAGAACTGTCCGTGTGGGCTCCTGAGCTTGTTGTTGGAGTAATTGCCGGCGATCCGGAACGGCGTCGGTGGCAGTGGTCGTTGCAAGATGTGCCTGTCAAGGTAGCTCACTACGAAGCTGTTATTCGTGACCGTCCAATTCTTGATGAAATGCGTGCCGAG
>DONH01000023.1 GCA_003509235.1 Planctomycetaceae bacterium | reverse complement strand
ACCGCAGTGATTTGATTCAATTCGATAGTTTCGTTCTGGAATGTTCCACGATGAACAGTGATGACACGGTCACCGATGCGCTTTCGAAATGTATTGAGAGGGATGTAAACATCCCGGTTGTACTGTCTCGCTGAAAAGCTGCCACCTATAGCTGCTGCTGCTGTACGTGATTCTGCTATGCCAACTACAACATAGAATTCGGTTCCAATCTGAATCGCCCGACCAAGAGGGTCTTGAATTGGAAACAGTTGCTCTGCAACATCGTGCGCAAGTACTACGACATTCTCAAGTCTCTGAAGGTCAGAGGCAGCAAGTGGTCTACCACGAGCGATTGGCAAACGGTTAATTGAGAAATATTCAGGAGTACAGCCAATCACCTGAGCTGGAACAACAAACTCATCACGACGAACATCGCGACTGATTTCTCGCATTGGTACGGCTACTGAAATGGTCGGTACATTCGTAATGATTCTTTCAAAATCTGAACGTAATAACCCATAGGATATACCAGAACGACCACCGCTAGTGCTATTCGCTTCCTCTGATGGTTTGATTGTGCGCACGATGATGCTTGTCGCACCGAGATTTTTAATCTGCTGCTGTGCTTGATAACTGACTCCCTCACCCATTGCAACCAACCATATGACCGCAGTCACACCGATCAAAATACCAAGAACAGCAAGAGCTGATCGCAACTTATGGAGCATCAGGCTACGAAAGCCAAGTTTGAGCTGCTGAATGACATTCATAGGTTGATCTCATTCTCCACAGCAAAAGCTTGGTTGAAATGACCGGCACAGAAGATGCATCTATTTATTCGTAGCAGAGCTACCAGACCGCTGTAGACGTTGTTCCAGATCGCGTGAAAGAGTTTCCCCAAGCACGGTCACAGGATTTAGAAATATCTGCTCACCTTCTTCGAGGCCTTCGACTATCTCAACAAATCGATCATCACTTTTACCAAGTGTGACAACTCGTTTTTCAAATCTATCACCTGCCTTGACCGCGCAGACGAACTCTTTCCCACCTTCGACAACACCGGCAACTGGTATAGCAAGGACATCCTGCAAATCAGCAACAATAATAGTTGCCTCTGCGGTAAAACCAGGTCGAAGAGCCTCTGATATGCCATCGATCCGAACACCAACAACATATTTCTTGGCGGTCGTATACCAGTTCGACTCGGGGCGATTTGCAACCGACGTTACAACACCGGAAAATGATAGATCTTGCACCCGAATAATAGCCGACATGCCGGGTGAAATCTCATCGACCTTTGACTCATGGACCTCGACATCTGCCCGCATTTTTGTGAGGTCTGGAAGTTGAAGAATGACCTGACGCTCTTTTACTACAGTACCTTCTTTTATTTCAGTTTCACGATCTCTCGTCCGAGTATTGGCATAAATAACGAGACCATCTTGAGGCGCCTTGATCGTACACTTCTCGAGTTCACCCTCAAGCCTTTCAAGCCTTAGTCGTTCTAGTTCAAGTGCTGCTTTTTCACTTTCGAGACGTGCTTCTGCTGCATCACGAATACTTTCAAGTTCTGTGGTCATTTTTGGCTTTGTATACCGTGTCAGAACATCGAGCGCTATGTTGGCTGTTCCAAGATCGAGTTCTGCACGCGCTACAGCAGACTCTTGTGCCTCAAGCTGCTGCGGTGTGATATATCCTTTCCGAAACATACGCTCGCCATATGACAAAGTGTTTTTGGTAGCCTGCAGACGTTCTGTTGCAGCTGTGACATTCGACTCTGCTGTTCTAAGATCTTTTTTAAAAAGACCTTTGCTATACTCTTCTACTGCAATTTTCGCAGCCGCATAATCTTTATCTGCCTGAATCATCAAGGCTCTTGCTTTTTCGTATGCTATTTTTTGTGCTGTCGCATGTTCAATGAGCACATAGGCATCGAGCTTGACGATATCCATACCCTTTGCCACCTGAGAACCATCATCAACAAGCCAGATAATCGTGGCCCCCCCGACAACATCACACGTGATGTCAACATTCTCATCACTGACCAAGCTGCCCTCTTCTGTCACAGTGATCTGGAGGTCTCTTTTCTCAACTGTGTAAAGCGGCATCCCCGTAAGGTCTAACGTTTGATTTGCATCTGGTAAAAGGGCAAAAATACGAGGAGAAACGTAGGCACATGCAACCAAAATTGGTATCAGAAGCAATAACCATATTCGTCCACGACGAGAACGTATGCCAACTGACTCTTGCTGACCCGTTGGATCACCTAGCAGGTCTGCAATAGCTGCAGCATTAGTTGAGCCTGGTGATTGCACTTCGACTGGCGATGATGATGCTGAATTATCCACTGATTTACTATTTCACTTCGTTAAAAAAAACTCTTCAACTATACACCTATGTCACCTACTTACGGATTCTCACCGAGAATTATCTCTTCTACTGAACAACTTTCCTGAATTTTGTCCCGATTCGATCATTACGTTCACTTTAAAAAGGATGGAATCATATCAGCCCAAGATTTTTCATCCCTGATCACTGCAGACGCTGGAAGCACTTCATCATCTCGTTTTTCTCTGCTCTTTTCCGTCTCATTCACCGCATCCTTTTCCTTGGATGGCATCGCTCGTGCGATAATGCTTGGCATGATGCCCGGCACATCATCAATGTCAATTCCTGCATCATCACGAAGTGGCGGCGGTGGATCAATTTCTTCGAGATAATCAAGCCATTCCTGTGGAACTGGTGGTGGCAGCAACATCTCTTCACTACTCGTACGAGTAAAACCTTCAAAGGGTTTGTCAATCCAAACACCATGTTCATCAAGATCCATGACACCCATTTGATATGCCAGGGATGCGCGAGTGGCATAATAATTAATCCATATGCTGGTCAAAGCATCCTGAGAACTTCGGAGGTCGTTAAATGCATAAATCAAATTGAGTGTCG
The DNA here is from genome assembly GCA_003509235.1 of Planctomycetaceae bacterium. Classification (GTDB taxonomy): domain Bacteria; phylum Planctomycetota; class Planctomycetia; order Pirellulales; family UBA1268; genus UBA1268. The sequence goes on along the minus strand of DONH01000023.1, from coordinate 650 downwards.
CAGTCGGAGCCAGTTGGCCTGCAGCTGGATCAACGATTGGGATCGAGCCATCGGCACTCGGTGGCGGTGGTGGCGGTGCTGGCTGACTTAAACTTAATCGCGTCTGATCTACTCGACGAATGGCAATAATCACGGCTCGTCGTTGGGTCTCAAGATTTCGTTCATCAAGTTCAAGCTGTCGTAAAAGCTGTCGAATAGAGAGCTTTATTCCATCTTCATAGCGAATCTGCTGGCGTCGAACCTGCTGATAATCAAGAATTGCCTGCCGAAAGTTATTACGTTCTCGTAATCGCGTAAGCGGTGCATCGAAGCGAAGCCGCCCACCCATGTTACCTGTCGGCGCTCGGAAACGAGCTGGATTTGTACCGGTTGTCGAGAGATCACCATCTATTTCAAGGTCAAGACCAGCTAACAGAGCCATGGCATTGAATTGAATAAGACGCCACTGATCCACAAGTGCAGCACGATTGTTCATCCAGTCGAGTCGATTTGCTCGAGCAACCTCGAATGCAATATCGGGATCGATCCGCTCGGGCTCTATCGTAATTGCTTCAACACGTGCACGTGCTTGTATGAGTGACATTTCATCAACCGCTGCGGCAATCTCTGAGACAAGTTCGACTACTGCATCAGCAGTTTCACGAAGATTC
>DONH01000031.1 GCA_003509235.1 Planctomycetaceae bacterium | reverse complement strand
CGGTGGCCTGCCAATGTAAAAGCCGGTAGCACTTGCACCAAGCCTGTGCACGTGGTCGATCTGTTTCCCACATTTATGGAACTGGCTGGAGTCCGGCCGATGAAGGAACAAATCCTAGATGGCGTCAGCCTCGTTCCGCTACTCAAGCAAACAAGCGTTCTTTCACGTGATGCCATCTTCTCCCATCATCCAGAGTATGTAGTTGCCTACGCAAAGACACCTTGTTCTATGGTTCGCAAAGGGAACTACAAACTCATTCACTACTTTGGGGACTACCTCGATCCTACTGGTTGTGAACCGGGCAGGTCAGGAGACTTATGTGGGAAATTCATCCTTGGCAGTAGAACCGAACTTTATGATCTCAAACAAGATCTAGGTGAAACTCGAAATCTTGTGCATGACATGCCTCAACTGGCGGAAGAGTTGTTGGCCGACCTAAATTCATGGTGGTCGTCAACCGGGGCAAAGATGCCAAGGCCAAACCCCAACATGGATCGCAGTAAATGGAAATGGAACACGAATAAATAACTAGGCTTCGTGTAGTTTGCCTCACGGCTAAGGGTTGAATGATCTTATTGCAAGCTTTCGGCTATGAATCAATCGCCTAGCGACTTCCATGCCATAAAAAAATGATGACTTTAAAATGAACTAATCCCCCGAAGGTAAAAAGCATGGGATTAAAAGCCGCCAAGAATTATCCAAGGTGATGTGTCGAATATACGTCGATTTTACTGTGCTCAGGGTTGTTCATATTTGTTCATGATGAAATCTCGTGACTCAATTTATTGGGTGAGTGGACAAAGCTCGAATACTATTGAACTGAGATGAACGACTCATAAAATAATGGGAGCGGCTTCCCTTGGGGGCGTTATATTTGTCGTTTTGAACGTGTTTTAGAACGTTTGGCCTCGGCTGGGGCCGAATATGGGGCCGACGGCGAAGTATTCCCGGGCGACGCATGGCGGAAGTTATCAGGATTTTCGGTGCGCAGGCAAATCCGCCGAAACACCTATCGTGTTCAGGTGTTGGGTAATTGTTCGTTCTAACCCTGATTGAATTCAGGATATAGCCAATGAGATACTTTGGATTCAAGTTGTTTGCTCTGGCTATATTGTCATTCAGCGCACCGCTTTCCACCGTTTCTAAGGAGCTTTACTTCCCTTCCACGGATCGCGACTGGGACACGGTCACACCCGAATCACTCGGCTGGGATGTGGCGGCCCTCGAACATGTCATCGACTTGGTTGGGAAGTCCAATGGCAAATCGTTTCTGATCCTAAAGGACGGAAAGATTGTCGGTGAACGCTATTGGACTCCCGCTGGTGCGGACCACGCGCAGTACGTCATGTCGTGCGGCAAAAGCATCACTGCCTTCCTGATCGGTATCGCGCAGGAGCAAGGGAAGCTGAAGATCGAACAGCCCGCTGCGGACTTTCTTGGCACAGGCTGGTCGAAGGCCTCGAAAGTTCAGGAGCAATCCATTCACATCGAGCACATGCTGAAGATGACCAGCGGGCTGAATACAGGCCGAAGATTCGAGGCTTCTCCGGACAAGAAGTGGTTCTATAACACGACGGTCTACCAAGATCTTCATCCGTTGTTGGAGAAAGCCGTTGGTAAAACCATGCAGGAGTTTTCCAACGAAGTACTCTTCCAGCCCGCGGGCATGAAGCACTCTAGGTTCCGATTTCATAGTTTTGTGATGACGGCTCGCGACATGGGACGGTTCGGTTTGTTGATCCTGGCGGACGGAGAATGGAACGGCCAGCAAATCATGAAGGACAAGGGCTATTTCAATGCGATGGTCGAGACCTCACAGAAACTAAATCCGTCCTACGGCTACCTGTGGTGGCTCAACGGCAAAGAATTCAAAGTTTCCGTTGGCAGGCAAAGCTCGGTAGAAAACGGCCCGCTCATTCCAACGGCACCTCTTGATCTGATTTGTGCCAACGGAAAGGGCGGCCAACATATCTATGTCCTGCCCAGCCAGAATCTCGTCGTCGTACGACTGGGTGACGCGCCTGAGACAGCGAAGCAGCGAGTCCAGGCCGAATCGGCTGGCGGAAGCTCGGCCAGCTTCAACACGCAGTTGTGGGAAAAACTAATGCTCGCAGTGCAACCGCAACGGCCAAACCAACCGTAGCTATTGCAGATAGGCCTGGAAGCTGAGGCCGTAACGCTGGCGGAATAGCCTGCTGGCTTGTTTTTCTATGCAGGCCGCCTGTTGTAGCAGTCTGATAAACTGCACCTATGCAAGGCAATCCAGGACAAGACGACAACGATCTATCTAACATGCTGGACGGTGCACCTACCACTTCACCGAATCTATACGGAGAGGAATGAAGAAAAATCAAAAAGAGACTTTTGCGTGTGCTATTTTTTTCTCTTGCCAGCGTTCATCTTTCCTTGAGTGGCTTTGCGGCTGATCCATTCGAAGGAGCAGACCCGGTTTGGAACTTACTTCATTCACCGACTGTTCAAAAAAGCCTACTTATTACTTCACCAAAAAAAAAGAAGCTTCGCTCTTTGCTCGATCGATACGATATTGAATTTCTTCCATATCGAAATCAGTCATCCGACAAAACACAGGCCGAAGTACAAGAATTGTGGAATAAGATGTTAGCGGAGGTGAAGCAGATTTTTTCATTAACGCAGTGGAATTCGCTGACTCAGATTGCACAGAAGATTCAGGCACAGCCTGCGGATCACAAGCGACATTTGGGATTACGAATCAAGGCACCGGAGTTGCAGGAATCAGGGCCTTGGATCAATACGGAAAAACCTCTGCAACTCTCCGACTTACACGGCACCGTTGTTATTCTTCATTTTTACGCATTTGGCTGTATCAACTGTAAAAATAATTATCCGGTATATCTTGATTGGCAGGAAAGGTTTAAATATGAAAATGTTGCAATTATTGGAATTCAGACGCCTGAGACAAAAGCCGAACACGATATTGGTTTGATTCGAAAAAGATCCGAGGAGGCTGGCTTTACGTTCCCAATCCTTGCCGATATTGAAAAAACCAATTGGCAGGCATGGGGAAACTCAATGTGGCCGAGCGTCTATGTTCTTGATAAACAGGGTTACATCCGTGAATTTTGGCCCGGTGAACTTCGCTGGGAGGGTGCAACTGGAGACAAGTATCTTCAGCAGCAGATTGAAATGCTGATGAAAGAATAAGACCAGTTTCAAAAATCAGAAAAAAATCACACCCATGCAGGTGATAGTACTACCACTACTTAAAGCTTCGCCACCGCGTCTTCTTCAGCAACTCGGCCAGTAAGTCGCTCTCATCATCAGTGAGAGAAGTGAGTGATTGAGGCATCTGCACGAGCCTTGAATCTTCAACTATCCTCTATCTTTGGCTTGGCTGGCGACTCATAAAAACATTCATCATCCGTATCCCAGATAACTGGCCCACATTCATCACAACGGATAAAGTCACACATTTCTGATTCAGCAAATCCAGAGACGTTGTGCCACCCAAAAATTTTCACACATTTCTCTACAACGAATTCTGGGTCTTCAGTGTTTCCGATAAACCCTTCTACTTCGACTCCACATCGGCCACATCGCAACGAAATGTCTCCACGCGACCAACGTAGCGTCCCGTATCCAGAATTCTTCACTTTGATTCTCTGGCCCATGAGTGTTTTTTCTGTGTCTAAATCAACATGACCACGAATAGTTTCCTACTTTCCGGAGTGAATGACAAGAATCAGAAGTAGTGGGGGATACACCTAAGAAATAGGGACGGTTACAAAAATCAGAAAAAGTACCCAGCACATACCTGACAGATAACTACAAATTAAGAGGGGACTCGTCCTATCCCATCTTCTTCATTAACTCAGCCAGCAATTGTCTTTCATCATCAGTGAGAGAAGTGAGTGCCCGAAACGTCTGCACCAGCCCTGAAACTTCAACAACTGCGTTTGGTTCTGTGCAGCCTTATTTGCAGATGTGCGCTAAGCCATTATGTTGTAGTGAGTAATAGTTCGATTCCCTAGGGGCGCTGATATTTTCAGGCATACAGTGGCAAACTGCCAATTCAACAAAAATATGTGGATTTGCTGTCGATTGACCTAACATAATGTTCGTGGCATGCGTCCGCGAAATGACGCCTCTCACCGAGCCACTTATGTGTTCAAGTAGATTTCAGGTCATTCAGTGGTCGCGATCCTGAGTGGCAACGACCTATAAAAATTTCATCCAGACACGTTCGATAAATCTCGGACTGAGTCAACCTTCAAATGGACGTAGAAGACGACAAATCATCCGCGATGATCTCCATGCGCGATCTGATGTGGGTTGCCAATAGTCCATCGCTCCTTGCCGACTCTGGAGACATGCCCCCAGGGGGTACCCACAATAAGCTATTCAGCGTAGCGATTGACCAGCCGTCGTTGAATCAATCAGAAATCAATGCTGATCACCTACAAGACTTTCTCGTCAAGAATCCACACAACACAGTCGGACGCTACTTTGAATCATTGGTCTACTATTGGATCAAGCATATTCGTGGTCTTGAGATCCTCGTTTGCAACGAGCAAATCAAGCGTGCGGGGCGAACCATTGGAGAAATTGATCTGATCTTTCGTGATGAAGAGGATCGGTTTATTCACTGGGAGACGGCTATCAAATTTTTCTTGCACTTCCCGCAACCCCATTCCTTTCCCAGCGACTACGTCGGTCCCCACGCGCATGACAATCTTGACAGAAAAATCCATCACCTTTTTGGGCATCAATTGAAACAGAGTCTGGATGGGCCAATCAAAACGGATTTCAACGAGGCATTTGTTCGAGGCTGTATTTTTTATCATCCAAGCAATCCGTCCCCAGATCGAAAACATGGCCAACTTCACGTGGCTCACTTGCGTGGCTGTTGGATCCACTCGTCGGAGGTTAATGAACTCCCACAGCCAGGTAACTGGAACTATCGGTTAATGAGAAAGCCCCACTGGCTCGCGATGACACCAAGTCAGATGCCAGCTATTCCATCAATGGAAATTAACCGCTGGGTTGAGCAGCAATTTGAACACTCTGATCACCCGATCATGCTTTGCACGGACCGTTTAAGCGGAAACCTGGATGGAGTAGTCGATCGGATCATGATTGTCCCAGATCAATGGCCTTCATATTCTAAAAAGTGATCAACTGCCTCGGTCATGAACCTAACGCTCACAATTGATGACGACAAAAGCTTCACGACAACCTTTGTGGCTCGATTCGATTACGCAGAATATTTTTGATGACTTTGCTGCGAATACTATTGAACAGAGGTGAACAACTCATAGAGTCATTGGTACGGCATCCCTTGGGGGGGTTAGAATTGACCGCAGTTGACATTGGCCCTAACTGAGGCCAGACATGGAGACTGATTGGTTACTGTGAATCCAAGAACCGCCACTTATTAGGTGGCTTTTAAATTGTTTGTGATGTTGATAACTGTGTTGTATTGGGCATGTTAGGACTGTTCTCGCATAGGTGATTTTTCATGTATCGATCAATTCTTTCATGGATTGTTTGTTTGTTTTGTCTGATCGGTACTGCATTGTCAGTGGAGCCATGCTGTATCGAAATTATTGATGATGAAAACGGATGGCCTGTACCGCTAGTGGAATTACGGACGATAAATAATCAGCGGTTTATCTCAGATAATGCTGGTGTGATTGCGATTGACGAACCCGATTTGCTTGGCCTCAAAACCTGGTTTCATCTGCGGGGACACGGATACTCCATAGCAAAAGATGGCTTTGGATATGAGGGAGTTCGGATGACTCTTCAGCCGGGAGAGAGAATTGCTATCAGGGTAAAACGGAAACTCCCTGCCAAGAGACTAGGACGAATCACTGGCAGCGGCCTGTTCGCAGAGAGCCAGAAATTAGGTCGCATGACTGACTGGAAAGACCAACCAATATTTGGCTGTGACAGCGTGCAGAACGCTGTCTATGAGGGACAGCTTTTCTGGTGCTGGGGTGATACTAATCTTTCAACATATCCGCTTGGTCGATTTCATGCCGTTGCGGCGAAGTCAGCTGTCCAGCCGCTAAAAACATTCATACCTCCCGTCCAGCTTCGATATAAATATTTTCTTGACAGTAATTCGCTGCCTCGGAATGTTGCGAAAATACCCGGTGATGGCCCAACGTGGATTGATGGCTTAGTTAGCCTTAAAGATCAAAACGGTCACGAGCATCTCGTTGCGAGCTATTCGAAAATTAAAAAACCGATGACGATCTATGAAACAGGCCTTTGTGTCTGGAATAAGGAAAATGAAAAATTTGAGCATTACCATACGCTTTGGAATGACACGAATTCTCTACAGAAAGACACGCAAGATCGCCCCTTCGGCCATGCATGTTTCTGGACAGACCTGCAGGGGCAAAAATGGGTGCTTTTCGGTGACCCGTTTCCCCAAGTTCGTTGCCCGGCCACATTCGAAGCATGGTCAAACCCTGATAGTTGGGAGAAAATATCTGGCACTGTCACGATACATGCGGTCAGTGACGGTAGGAAAATAGTTCCTCATCGTGGTGCCGTGTCATGGAACCCCTACCGGAAACGTTGGGTAACCATCTTCACTCAACAGGGTGGTGAGTCATCGCTCATAGGAGAACTCTGGTACGCGGAAGCAGACTCACCTCTTGGCCCCTGGGAGAAC
>DONH01000462.1:3301-3806 GCA_003509235.1 Planctomycetaceae bacterium | reverse complement strand
CTGGTGTAAACTTGTTGTCCACGGATTCGATTCGACCGGTATCGCCCGGGGAGGCAAGAGTGCTCATGGCAAGGTCGGGAACATCAATAATGCTGCTCGAACTCAGGACGACGGCACGTTCGATGCAGTTTCGTAATTCACGAATGTTTCCGGGCCAATGGTATTCTTGCATTGCACAAATGGCTGCAGAACTGAAGCCCTCAATTTTTCGGCCGGTCTCTCGACTGAATACGTCTACAAAGTGATTTGCGAGTAACTCGATGTCCTCTTGTCTTTTTCTCAGTGGAGGCACTGCAATTTCAACTACACGGAGTCGGAAGTAAAGGTCTCGTCGGAATCCACCACTCGCAACAGCATCTTCGAGGTGGCGATTTGTAGCTGCTACGACTCGTACGTCAACCTTGAGTCGGGTGCTTCCTCCCACTCGTTCGAATGCATGACCTTCTAGTACTCGCAAAAATTTTGCCTGGATGGTGGGGCTCATTTCACCAATCTCATCGAGGAA
>DONH01000462.1:0-2994 GCA_003509235.1 Planctomycetaceae bacterium | reverse complement strand
CATTTCACCAATCTCATCGAGGAATAGTGTTCCGTTATCAGCAACTTCGAATTTTCCAGCCTTTTTATCAGTCGCGCCAGTGAAGGCACCTTTCTCGTGACCAAACAGTTCACTCTCCAGGAGCGTCTCTGACAAAGCAGCGCAATTCAGGCAGACAAAAGGACCGCTCTTGCGATCACTTGCATCGTGAATGGCTTGTGCGACTAATTCTTTACCAGCACCACTTTCACCTCGAACAAGGACCGTAGTTTTTGTCCTCGCAACCCGCTCAACCTGTGTTGTGATTGTTGCAAGGGCAGGGCTGTCACCGACCATGCGTGTTTTCTCACCGAGCCGCTCTTTGAGCAGTTTGTTTTCACTCGCTGCCGTCGCAAGTCGAGTCGAAAGCGTTTCTCGGGCTTCAAGATTTGTGTAAACCTGACCTATGGCGTCGCAGACAGCAATTACAAACTCAAGATCATCAGGAGATCTTTCATCACTACTCGGCTCACTACTGAGGTAGATTGCCCCGACAGGTTTTCCATGCACGCGTATGGGGGCGGCTATGGTTATTGCCGGTGGTTGTGCACCAACCGTCTCTGGCCCTGCTAAGATTGCTTCATCTGTTGCAAGGGCTGCTTCAACCAGGTTCGTTGGAATGTCATCAATGCGAAGATCTGAAGGGACTGCTGCAACGCCGTATAAGTCAGTTACGGTAATTCTATCTTCATGAATGGCCTCGGGCGTTGGTAGTAAAACCATACCTTTGCTTGCGTTCGATCCAAGCATGGCAGACTCAAGAGCGCGGTTTGCAGCAGATGGAACTTCTGTGGTGCGACCTAGCGTAAATGCGAGTCGGCATAGTTCTGCTGCTGCTTGCCCTACTTTTGGAGCAGTTCGTGCTGATTCACGTATGTCATCGAGTAAACGACTACGGTTTCGCCGATAGCGAATTGTGGAATGCCACTCTGCGATTTCCGCAGACATTTCACCCGTTATGCCAGTGCCATCGGTGTCAGATTCGTCTGCCTCAGATAACGATGGTGGAGGCCCCTCGCAGAAAAGGATCGTAATGGATTCGATCTGAATTGTGTCTCCGTCGATAAGCGTATGTTCTGATGTGATTTCATTCGCACCGACCGTTGTGCCATTTCGACTTTTCAGGTCGTGGATAACCCATTTTCCGTCATCGTTAAATCGTATCTCGGCATGATTTCGGCTTGCCCGTTCGTCGTGTAGCACAATGGTATTACCGGGCGCACGGCCGAGGCTAAGGACTTCCCCGGGAGTGAGCGGATTAAGCATCGAGCCATTGGCAGGATCCCGAACAAGGACATGAGCATCAGCAAGTGGAATGGATTTGTCGTTATTCATACTTACATCATGGCCAATTGGGGCTCTCCCTGCGATACACACATGCAAGAATCAATCAAAAAGAACCCAGATGTCATCGCGTAGTGAGCCCTAATTTTAACAGGAAAAAGTCCCAGAATTCATCAAAACATTGAAGAATGGTCCTTTCGGGCCGCATTTGCTCCAGTAAAGAGGGTTTGCCCTCAAGGGCGTGCTGAGGCTAGCATCTCATTTACACTGTCGTGCAATCACAAATCCATACCGTTGCTCGAACATTTTGCCTGTTTTGATTTCCAGTTGAACGTCATGATGAGGGTTTTTATGCGTAGCTGCACACGAAGCAATGTTTTTACGGTCTTTAAAAATAATTTGGCAACTACGTGTTGTGCTCTTGTATTGGTTGTAGTCCTGAATCTGTTTTCTACAGATCGCGTATTCGGCCAGGTTGGTGGGCTTGGGGCTCAGGCAGTTGGTGGTATTTCAGTAGATACAGACGGTATTGTTCGGGCCATCAATCCACAGGCACTTGCGAGTATTGCTGCTCAACGAAAAAAAATTCTCAGTGAAAACCCACCAAAGACGGGGCAGCGTTGTGAGCTTCAAAAGGTTTCACTGAAACGCATTCTCGAAGATGTTCAGCGGGCTGTAACAGACAACGACTTTGTTTCTCCAGAGGTCTTAACGCTTGGTGGGCTTGAGCAAATCGAATACGTGTTTGTTGACCCTGACGCACACGATTTAATACTGGCTGGGCCGAGTGATGCAGTTGCTGTTGATGAAAACGTTAGTTTCGTTGGTGCAACTAGTGGTCGGCCGCTCTTGCTACTTGAAGATTTGGTAGTGGCTCTTCGGTCGATTGATGCAGCACGCACGGGTGGAATGCGTTGCTCTATTGATCCAACGCCTGAGGGCATTGCTCGGCTGCAGGAAGTTCTCAGTTCAACGAAGCAGATGCCGAATCCACAGAAGATCTTTCGGTCAATGGAAGAGGCCTTGGGTCCTCAGCAAGTGACGGTTGGTGGTGTGCCCGCAGATACACACTTCGCACAGGTTCTCGTCGCAGCAGATTATCGAATGAAACGAATTGGCATGGGCCTGGAGTCATCAGAAATTGCTGCATTGCCAAGTTATCTTTCAATGGTCCAGACTACCGCTGGTTCAACAATGCTGCCACGGTTCTGGTTGGAAGCTCAATATAGCCCTATTGCACGGGACCCTGATGAACTCGGTTGGAAACTGACAGGTGGAAAAATGGTGTGCCTGACTGAAACCGATCTTCTGGTTCGAGAGGGTATGAAGCGAGGAAGCGGACGAACTGACAAGAATGCTGTGCGTTGGTGTGAGCAGATGACTATGTGTTACGATGATCTGGCGTCGAACAAGCCAGTTTTTCGAGAATTGATGAATTGCGTTGATCTGGCAGTTATCGCAGCTTTAATTGATAGTAGGCAGCTTGCCGATCGAGCAGGGCTGGATCTCTCGCTATTGAAAGATGCTTCTTCGGTTCAGCTCTCACGCTACGAAGTTCCAAAGCAGGTGCCAACGGTTGCGCATGGCCTGAAGCGAGGGAGTCGGTGGGTTCTTAGTGCGTCCGGAGGTGTTCAGTTTCAGCCTTGGGCCTTTCTCGAAGAAGTTGTCGAGGTTCAAGATGTTGGCTCTAAA
>DONH01000098.1 GCA_003509235.1 Planctomycetaceae bacterium | reverse complement strand
GGTTTTGTGAGGACGCTATCCAATCCTCAACATCATCAGGATCAAGAGGGATTTCTTTACAAAGATCAACTGGCCCGTCTTCAGTGACAAGGACATCATTTTCCAGTCGTATGCCAATTCCTTCATCAGGAAGATATAGGCCTGGTTCAACTGTCATGACCCACCCAGCCTCGAGCGGTCCGTCCATGGGAGTTGGATCATGTACACCAAGACCAAGCGAATGACCTAGACCATGCATAAAAAACTTTTTACATGCAGGATTTTGCACGGAGTCAGATTCGTACTCCACCTGATTGATGAGGCCAAGGGCACGAAGCTCTTCGGCCATTTGGTGCTGAGCATCCCACTTCCACTGTGAAAGAGTTGTACCGATAACAGTTCGCTGAATTGAACTCTGTAATACGCGAAGGACTGCCAGATAGAGCTCTTTTTGTCTCGGTGTAAAACGGCCTGAGACAGGAAAGACGCGAGTCACGTCCGCCGTATAATTGGCGTGATTGGCCCCGACATCAATTAGTAATAGATCACCTGCTTCGCAGGTACTCGTGTTATCGATGTAGTGAAGGGTACACGCATTTTTACCAGAGGCGACAATTGGTTCATAACCCATGATTGCTCGCCGCCGAGTGAATTCTCCGATAAGGTCTGCTTCCAGTTCATATTCTCTCACACCTGGCTTCAGGTTCGAAAGAACTTTATCGAGACCATGTTTTGTAATCGCTATCGCATCTCGAATGACATCTACTTCAATTGGACTTTTGACCGCACGGAGCTCGTGAAGAATCGGAGCTAACCTTCGGAAAGAATGGATCGGGTAACGATGAAGGAGTTGTCGCGCCATATGAAGATCACGCGTTTCAACCTCAAAACTCGCGCGTCCGTGTTCGTTGGTATTCAGAAAGACATGAGCTTTCTCTACAATAATGGGATGCAGTGTAGAAGAAAAGTTTTCAGCCCAAAGAATGGTCTCAATACCAGAAATGGTCTGGGCTTCTTTCTTCGTGAGGCTGTGACCCTCCCAGGTTTCTAGGTTTGCATTTGGCTCTCGTATAAACAGAATCTCTCGATGTGCTGGGTGCGTTGCATCTGGTGCCAGAACCAGAATACTTTCAGCCTGCTCTATACCGGTTAACCAGAAAAGATCTGCAGCCGGCACGTACCGCACAGCACCATCACCGTTTGTTGAGAGTGGATCTGCTGCATGCACGATGGCGACACTGTTTGGTGGCAGTTTGGCAGCTATCTGCTTCCTGTGTTTAACAAATAACTCTGGGTCGATCGAATCATGTCGCATGAGCTAACTCTACGGTTGGTGAAAACATATGTGGTTATCACCGACGGCGGGAGTCCTGCAATGCTTTCAACTCCTGAGCGGCTCGTGTAGCCTGTTGTTCAACATCCCGTTCTACCTGAACGGCTCGTTTCTGATCTATGTTGAAACTGGGCTGATAACCATTCCATGAAATGGAAAGAATACCACTCACAACGAGGATTGGCACCACAATAACAATAAGGGTCGCAATCCAACGCGATGTCACAACCTGACGCACGGGCGCAGGCATACCATACGTAACAAGTCCAAGAATTTTCTGAGCAGAGTTTTGTTTGGATCGTGCCATACGAGAAAGTCTCCGGAGGCGAATAAGATGTCGTCCGTGACATCGTTCCTGGCGGAGAATCTAGAAATGCAAAAGCCGTGAAGCAAGAGAACTTCACGACTTTTACGAATCTTTATGAGGAACTCAATATTTACGACAGAACGTCATGAATTGGGTCACCACCGCCACCGATCTTAAATGGCCTTCCATTTGGAGCAAAATGCTCTTTATTTGGGTCCAGGCCGCAGGCGACTGTAATTGTGCTATTGAAATCTGTAATTCCGACAGGGTCTTCATCAATACCATGACCCTTTTCGTCAGATTTACCGTAGACGGCTCCGCCTTTGATGCCGGCTCCGGCAAGCACATATGAGAACGCCGCAGGATGATGATCACGACCGGCATTCTGGTTTATCGCCGGCGATCGTCCAAACTCACTGGCAAGAACAATGAGAGTCTCACTGAGAAGACCACTACTATCAAGGTCACGAATAAGTGCACTGAGTGCTTGATCAAGAGCAGGAGCTTTACTTGCCATACTACCGGCGACATCATTGTGCATGTCCCAGCCACCGTAATCAACTTGAACGAAGCGGACGTCCTTTTCAACGAGGCGTTTCGCGAGAAGTGCTCCAAGACCTACCTTAGAAGATCCATAGCGTTCTTTAACTTCTTCTTTTTCTTTTGTGAGATCAAATGCTTCAAGGTCAGCACCACCCATAAGCTTGACCGCATCTTTATACATCTGATTGTATGACTCAAGTTGGTAGCCGGCGTATCGTTTTCGGAAGCCTGAATCAATACGGTCAGCAAGCGACAACCTTCGTTTGAACACTTCGTCTGTCAAATAACTCGGCAGCTCTGTATTTTCAATTCCTTTTTCGGGATCGGCAACAGGAACAGGGGTGAGAGATGGGTCAAGAAAACCTGCACCAGGATGACCGTTTCCTCCGCTATTTACCAATACAAAAGGAGGGAGTGCCTTATTAATCTTTCCCATTTCATTGGAAACCCATGCACCCATTGCAGGATGTCGAATACTGTTGAGTACCGGATAAGACGTTTGTAGCCAATACCGAGCTTTGCTGTGATCAGCTGTTTCCGTTGTCATCGAGCGGACAATAGCAAGCTTGTCTTGGAGTTCTGCAAGATTTGTCATGTGTTCGCCAAACATAATGCCAGGAGTCTTTGTTTTCACGACACCTACATCACCCTGAATACTTGGCTGCTCAGGTTTTGGATCGAATGTGTCAATGTGACTCATCGCGCCGCTCATGTAGAAGTAGATAACCTTTTTCGCTTTTGCGGCATTCGGTGCAGCCTCAAGGATGCGAGACCATGGTGACATGACGCTCACACCAAGAGTGGAGGCGATGCCAGAAAGAATTGCCCGCCTGGTTTGGCGATTCTCAACATGTTTTTCGTAACGTTTGTGAAACATAGTATGGGCTCCTGTCATGCGGGCGGTGTACGAGTTGGTGTGTCTAGTTTTTTTTGGCTCATCGAATATCCATCACATTACAATGCGGTTTTTCGATAAGAATATTGCTATCTAGTTAGTCGATAAAGAGAAATTCACGTGTATTCAAAAGGGCCCAAATGAGGTTTCCACAACCTGCAGCTGGACTTGATGCCTGTTGGATTTCTTGTTCAGCGGCCCGACGCATATCAGTATCTGGCTCATGGGTGAGCACTGCAAGAAAGATCGTATCAACAGCACTTTTCAGAGTTTTCTGTTGTGAAACTGAATCATAAATCACAGATCCTTCCGACAACATGGCGTGGGTCATCCAGCCATTAAAGAGAGTCAGAATTTGAGGAACTGTAGCAGATCTTCTTGCAGTCTCTATTGTTTCTCGGTCTCCCTGCCCGAATTGACGGAGTAAATGACTTGCTCCACTCGGCTGCGGTAGTTCACTTGCCCGCGCAAGAACCAACCCGTTTAAGCCACAGTTTCTATTGCGACTCCTATTTAAGTCTTGATTATATTCATTGTAATTTTTGTATGATTGTTCGAATTCTTCATAGTCTAGGACAGACATGTCGATGCCGTAGACCGTCTGCAGGTCTTGTGAAGTTGGGCGTTGGTAAGCCCACTCATTTTTTGCAATAAGTGTGAGAAGCGAATCCCAGAGCTGTTCCGCAGTCATTCGCTTTAATGCTGGTCCAGCGAAGCGGTGCGGCTCAGCTGCTGTTGGGTCGTAAATAACCGCAACGTTCTGATAGGTATCTGTTGAAACCAATAACCGTACAAATTCGCGTAGGTCAAAATCGAGA
>DONH01000171.1 GCA_003509235.1 Planctomycetaceae bacterium | reverse complement strand
GAACAGCAAAGTGCTACGCAGAAAGTTGAAGAGGCTTGGCAGAACCTCTCTGAGCGGCAGGGACGACTCGAGGCTCTTCGCGATCGACAGAAACTGCTCGAAGATCTGATCTCCTCTCATGAAGGTGTTTCTGAGGCTACTCGTCAAGTTCTCGATCGTTTTGCTGATGACATACCAGGTCTGCGTGGCCTGCCTGCTGATCTTATCGTTGCCAATAGTCAGTGGGCTGGTCTTGTTGACATAGCAGTTGGAGTACTTGGTCAGCGGATCGTTGTGGAACGGCTTTCCGATATGCTTGACTGGTATGAACGCTGGCAGACTACTTCGTCTGCACAGGGGCTGGCCTCAACAAGTGGTCGGGTTGGCTTTCTCGCGATCGATAGCTTGCCTGAGCCACCACTATTGAATCGTAAAGAAATTTTTGAGGTCGGTGAGGCTAGGATTGTTGGCAGGCTTGATCAGCTCGTTTCAGAGGAGCTCGATGAAGAGAGTGCAAGTGAGAAGCATTTGGAACCTGATTCAGTGTATGACTATGTGCCAGAACAAATTCATAAGCAGGCTGTGCAGCAGCACGATGACACTGATGCAAGCGATGTGTTAAGAAGACGATTGCTTGGCCGAGTCTGGATCGTTGAATCCATTAGTCAAGTACGGAATGTAGTCGGTCGTATGCCGCCCGGATTGATTTTCCTTGATCAAAACGGTAACTGGCTATCTAGTGACGGAGGGTTTGAAGTAGGGGCAAGCGGGGCTGATAACGGGTTTGTTTCTCGTCACAGTGAACTGCGGACTGTAAAAATAGATCAACAGGAAATTCTAGTGTCTGTTCGTGACGCCAAGAATGAATTGCAGAATTGCCAAAAGAAATTTGAAGATTTGCGGGAAGAGCAGAAGCATCTTGTTGCAAAACAGCATGAATTAGCAGAGTCCATAGCCTCGAGTAGAAGCGAACAGCAACGGTTTCAGCGAGAGACGCTTGTTGCTCGCAGTCAAGTTGATGAACAGCAACAGGCGTTGCATGAAGCAGAGTTACAGGCCGTTGAAGCAGCTGACGCTGTACGTTCTGCCGCGAGTGAGAGTGGGAAAATTACGGCTGCGATTAGCAGAACAGACAAAACACTCGAGGAAGTTGAATCCAATCTTGAGTCACTCGGCCAGTCGCATGAGCAGGTTCTTGAGCGAATCGAGGGCTTTCGTGATCAGTTGTCTATCTGCAGAGAGCGTGTTGCTAGCCTAGATGCAACAGTTGTTGCAAAGCAGGCTGATAAAAATCGTCAGGAAGCAGAGTTGGCTGTAGCGATGTCAAAAGAGAAGGCAGCAAAAGAAAGATTGACGATTATTGAACTCGACTTGCTTGTCGCAGGTGAAAAATTTGCAGAAGCATGTTGGTTGGCAGAGCGATCAGCTCGACTTGTCTCAACACTAGCCAGTCAGCAAATGGCAATCCGTGTTGCCGAAAAGAAGGCTAAGGGCATTCTCGATGGTGCTCGTGAGACTCTTCAAGAATGCAGCTCAATTAGACATGCTGCTGACCTAAAAAAAGAAACGGCTATGCATCAGCGAACGCGTGTCTTGGAGCGTTTGCACGATGACTATGGTGTTGACCCTGCTTCTGAATTGCCACCTCCGGCAACCACGGACTCTGAGGGAGGGGCGATTGAGATTCCTGAAAACCGTGAAGAAATCGATGGCTCAATAGAAGAAACGAGAAGAAAGCTTAGCACTGTAGGGTCAGTGAATCTCGAGGCACTAGCCGAATCAGAAGCTCTTGCCGAACGGTTGGCCGGTCTTGAGACTCAGCTTGTCGATGTTACGGACGCAAAGCTTTCTGTTGAAAAACTAATTGAGCGAATTGACGAAGAAAGCCGTCGTTTGCTCGGGGAGACGATCGAAAAAGTAAGAGCTGAATTTTCTGGTCTTTTTGAGCGACTGTTTGGAGGTGGGCAGGCGGATATTATTCTTGATCCGGAGATCGATCTTCTGGAGACAACAGTTGAAATTATGGCTCGGCCGCCTGGTAAAGAGCCTCGCAATATTTCATTATTATCTGGAGGGGAGAAGACGATGACGTGCGTCGCACTCCTGCTCGCGATTTTTCGTTCTCGGCCAAGCCCCTTCTGCGTACTCGATGAGGTGGATGCTGCTCTTGATGAGGCCAACGTCGACCGATTCGTCGGTGTGCTACGAGATTTCCTATCTTCAACCCAGTTTATCGTGGTTACGCATTCGAAAAAGACAATGGCAACCGCTACTACTTTATACGGAGTCACCATGGAGGAGTCGGGTGTTTCGAAGCGAGTGGCCGTTCAATTTGAGTCAAATTCATCTTCGGTACAGCCGAAAGCTGCATAAACGGTGTCGTTACCAAAATCTTCCGAAAGAACGGCTCAAGTCTCACGACATGATCTTTCGATCTAACCTCTTGGATGGTCATGTTTGCTGAAACTGATTCACTGTGAACCAGTTTTGCCAAATATGGAGCAGGGGGGCCTGCAAGCCATGGTATTCACCAAACTGAAGATTTAGGTCTTGGGTTTTGCGGCAGAATGCTTTGGCTTGCCTTCTCTTTGCTTTCACCGCCCCTGTCGGAAAGTGGCGACGCGGCCAAACCGATAGATATGCCGCGTCGGGGGGGCCGTGTCTCAATACTCGTTACGAGTAGCGAGCTGGCCAGAATGAGTTCAGACACGAAGACAAAATGGAGTCTAGTAATGAAGGTGTTTACGACAGGCCAGGTCGCGAAGATCTGTAAAGTTGCTCCCCGAACCGTGAGTAAATGGTTCGACTCGGGAAGGCTTAAAGGATATCGCATTCCAGGATCACAAGATCGCCGCATTCCACGCGAATATCTAATTAAATTTCTGAAAGAGCACGGAATGCCCTTGGGCGACTTAGAGGATGAGGCTATGGCCAAAGTCCTTCTTGTCGGACAAGATCAACTGCTCATTGAAAACCTTAAGCGACATCTGCCGGCAGAGAATTCATTCAAGATACAAGTTGCTGCCAGTGGATTTGAGGCGGGTATACAGGCTGAGAGTTTTCACCCGGACTGCATTGTCGTTGATTATGCAATCGGGCGAATTGACGCTCAACAGATTTGTCAGAATCTTCGTCGGAATGCCGAATATTCCGAAACAATTGTTATCGCTTTGCTGCCCGACGATGGATCGCAGATAACAGTTGATAGAAATCACGTGAATGAGAGTTTTAAGAAGCCATTTGATGTGGCTTTGCTTGCCGAGAGGCTCAAGACACTCATTGGTTCACGTAAAGAACTAGTTTAAAAGTAGATCGAAGAATTGACTCCATGCAGGGGGTCGGCAGCCAAAAGAGGCCGCCGACCCCTCGTGTGTTTATTGGTTCTAGCAGGTATGCTTAAGCTGATGTGTAAACAAGTACAACCCGTTAAAATGATTGATGTTGGCCATAAAGCGGTCACGATGCGGACAGCAGAAGCTTCGGGTACTCTCGTATTACAGCCGACGACACTTGAACGCATTCGTACTGGTGAGCTTGCTAAAGGAGATGCGATAAATACAGCACGAGTTGCTGGGATTATGGCTGCGAAGCGCACCGCCGAATTTGTACCACTCTGCCATCCATTGTCACTCGATGCTGTTGATGTTGACGTTCACTTTGAGACAGGTGGTGACGGTCGCCGGGCTGCTGTGATAGTTGCTGCGAGGGTTGTTACGAGTGCAAAAACAGGCGTCGAAATGGAAGCGTTGACGGCAGTCGCAGCTGCTCTTCTGTCCCTGTACGATATGGCAAAATCGATTGATCGGGATATGGTGATCAGCGAAATTAAATTAGATAAGAAAACGGGTGGAAGCCGAGGCCGTTATGTTAGGTTCGATGAAGTATCAACGCCTCCGGAATGAGAAGATTTCGCTGTCTGTTGAGAGCGGTGAGACTCAGCAAGAATCGGTTCGAGTTCCTCTACAAAATCTCGAACGTCCTTAAATTCACGATACACGCTCGCGAAGCGTACATATGCCACCTGGTCCAGAAGGCGCAGAAGTTCCATAAGCCGTGCCCCAAGAATACCGCTGGGAACTTCGCTTTCGTATGCCCCATAGAGTTCAGTTTCAAGTGTTGTGAGCACACCCTCAATATCCTCTTCTGTCACAGGCCGTTTCCAGCACGCCTTGGCAAGGCCCCTCTTGATCTTATCTCGGTCGAAGGGTTCTTTTTCACCGTCTTTTTTTACAACAGCAAGAAATTGTCGTTCAAACCGTTCGTATGTGGTGAACCTTTTTTTACAACTAAGGCATTCTCGACGGCGGCGAATGCTTGCTCCGTCATCACCAGCTCTCGAATCTATGACTCGGTCATTGTCTACACGACAGAATGGACAACGCATTTTAAGTCCCTCAGTAGGCGAGGCCTGCCAAAAATTATATGTATTAAGGGGTAACGGATCTGTTTTATTCGGTGACCGGGCTGTGACTCGAATTGTCTCGTGGTTGCCTTGAAAGTTTCCAGTCACGTCGTTGCCGTGAGCTTGGAATATTCATTGCTTTTCGATATTTGGTCACTGTTCTTCGTGCAACGGTAATGCCTTGCTTCGCAAGTTCTTCAACCAGTTCATCATCACTAAATGGTTTCTCTTTTGATTCCTCGAGGACGATTTCCTGAAGCTTTTTGCGAACCGCATCCCACGCAACTTCGTCACCATCGGCACTTCTCGTGCCACCAACGAAAAATTTTCGAAGCGGAAAGAGTCCTCGTGGAGTCTGGAGCCATTTGTCGTCGACAGCACGGCTGACTGTGGTGACATGCATGCCTATACGGTCAGCTATTTGCTGCATTTTCAATGGTTCAATTGCTTCCGGGCCTTCGCTGAAGAAGCGAGTTTGGTGATCAACAATAGCTTGTGCCGTTTTGAGAAGTGTGCCTCGTCTTTGCTCAATTGCCTCTATGAGCCATTGCGCAGAATTGATTTTTCGCTTGATATATTCTCTGGTCTGAGGATCAGTGTCAGAGGATTGTAGAATTCGTCTATAAGTGGGGCTAATTCGAAGGCTTGGCAGATCAACGTCATCCAGCCGGACTTTCCATGTGCTATCGGTTTGCTGTTCTACAAAAACATCAGGTCTCACCGGCGGAACAAGAGGCATTGTAAAGATTGCACCAGGCTTTGGATCAAGACTGTGCAGAAGGTCGCGAAGTTTCTCAATTTCTTCGATCGTAAATCCTGTCTTCCGCTCAATCAGCGGAAGTCGGTTGGCGGCCAGATTTTCAAGATGATCCTGAATAAGTTGTCGGATGTGCCCAGCATAGACTGCGTCGTCTGGAACCTGCAGGAGCAGACACTCTTTAAGATCCCGGGCGCCAACACCTGGCGGATCCATGCTCTGAACAATGTGAAGGCCGGATTCGAGAAAAGATTTCTGTTCTTTCAGGAAATCTTCCTTGTCTTTAATTAAAGGCTGGCCGGTTGAGTCTAATGGTGGAGCGTCTATGAGTTCATCAAGAGGCATTGGAAGATATCCATTTGCATCGAGATTGAAGATGACTTTGTCTGCAGCTCGTTGGATTTCAGGCGAGGTTTCATAATTAGCTAATTGGTCATGGAGGTGGTTGAAGAGGGTCTCAGGGCGATCCTCCATGTTCGCAATTGTGTCGAAATAGCGATCTGATGTTTCCTCGCTGCGACCCGCCGAAGACCTTCGTCTATCTTCGTCAGTATCCGGGTATTCATTCGACCAATCGTAGGAGCGTTCAAAGTCGTCCTTGTTTGCATGTTCCTGGTCAACGAGGAGGGGCTGTTCGGAAGCTGTTGTTGGTGGTAACTCTACTTGAGGCTCAACTGGGGCGTTGCTGTCGATCTCAGGTTCAACTAATTCAAGGGTCTCATTGTTTTGTATTTCCTGTTCGATCCGCTCTTCCAGAGCCAGGAGGGGAAGCTGAAGGATTTCCATGGATTGGATCATGCGGGGTGCAAGCACTTGCTTTTGCGCCATCCGCATCTCCTGACCAAAAGACATCCGCATCGACATTGAGACTACCGCTTGTTAGAGACATTGTGGTGAACAACCGCGTCAACGATTCATACACTGCAATCATACCATTCTTGGTGTATTTCAGAACTAAGCAATTGACACCTGAATTGTCAGAACGGCTGTCGGCTTGCGATGGCATCAGCCAACATGTCTCGATTTGCTTGCTCTAAAGAGGCTCCCACCGTCAGTCCGCGGGCGAGACGGGTGATTGTTACCGGTAGTCCGGCGAGGCGAGTCGCAATAGCGAGTGCCGTGCCATCTCCCTCAACGTTCGGAGTGGTACCCATGATGACCTCACGAATCACACCCTCTTTAAGTCGGGTCACGAGTGTATTAATAGATAATTTTTCTGGTCCAACTCCATCGAGTGGTGAGAGCCGTCCTTGTAAAACGTGGTACAGCCCGCGAAAGCTGCCGGCCTGCTCTATTGCAAGAAGGTCTCGGACCTGTTCGACGACACACAAGACGTTTTGGTCACGGCGTGGATCTTTGCAGATGTCGCATTCCTCGTTTTCTGAAAGGTTGAAGCACGTTTTGCACGGCCTCAGGTTTTCTTTTACAGCCCGAATGCTCTCTGCAAATTCGATT
>DONH01000090.1 GCA_003509235.1 Planctomycetaceae bacterium | reverse complement strand
AATGGGTCATCGATCCAAAGCTTGACTCGGATGAACTGTTGGTCGGCCACGCGCTTGCGGGCGTGCTTGCGCCGGGACATCATGGTAAACTTTTGAGGGACCGACAGGACGATTCTATCCGGTTTTCTCCCATCAGTTTCGGATTCGATAACCGTTGAAACAAATGCATTTACCTTGTCGGATACGGTCTTTTTCGGTGCAAAAATACATGTGATCAGGTCACCTTTCTTTGCATCCAGTGGTTTAAGCCTGTCAATAATCTCGCATTTGATTTTACCGGAAGATACACTGGTAAAAACGCATCGTGTACTTATGTCATCTGTATCCTGACTGGTGGATACGTCAACCACACTCCCTTCCTGTTGAATGATTTTTGGGATGTTCACACGCTTGGCGGACGTGCGACCTCCCTTGGAACGGAACAGGCGGAGTGCAATGATGACAAGTATGAGAGCCAGTCCGCCGAGTATGACAGCCCCTCCATACCCAAGAAGCTGCCCAGGTACATCCGGGGCAAGCGCTTGCACCCATTCATTCAGGCCGTTGCTGATTGCGTTTATAAAATCGGTCATGCGAGGGAGTGTCCGTATTAGAAGTTGACGAAGTGTTTTTTCGCTTCAAGAACTTTGCCCAGATACCGTCTGGTTTCCTTGTAGGGGACCTTAGTGCGGAGAATCTTGTACACTTCTCCGGGTGGCAATTGGTTGATCTCGTAGGCCGCTTGTTGTCGATTGCTGTCAAAAGTGCGCAATACCGTTCCGGCCCCACCATTGTATGCAGCTATGATGCAGTACTCGCGGGATAGGGGATCGGAAATTGCGGAGAGATACCGTGTCTCCAGCAAGTGCAGGTACGTGGTCCCATATAGAATATTTGTTCTGGGGACGAAAAGCTTCTTGGTGGATGGTGTACCTTTGCGGTTGTTAAGATACTCGTATGTATCGCTTCCCGCAGTGGAGGGGACAACCTGCATGAGTCCGATCGCCTTGGCTGAACTGACGGCGAACGGGTTGAAGTCAGACTCCACTTTCATGATGGCGTATATCAAGTTGCGACTGATGTTGAATCTGTTTGACATCTCAACAACATGGTCGGCGTATTTTCGCGCTCGTACATCTAAATGGTCACGGACCATGGGGATGGTTACATAGTGCTCAACGGTTTTGCCCGTCTTTCGGCTTTTCAATTGCGTGTCTACAAGGTGGTTGGCAAAGCGCTGCGCACGCCACTCCCACCGGATATCCTTATTTTCGTGATCCTTAACTTCTCCCATAAGAAATGGTGTATCTCCGATGGCAACCGGCTGTGCTGAGTACAGATCAACGGATCGGGGATCAGCCGGGGTGAGAAGGGTGGTGACAATGGCGTTGGCCAAGGTTGTTTTTGGGTTATCCGTGTCAACGGTTTCCACTGTTATGATGCCGTTGTCGAAGTCCACACTGGCGCGCGAGAGGTAGTTCTCGGTGTATTTGACGTATTTCTTTGGCTTTGGAACCAGAATGTTGTCATCGCCCCATACTTGCGAAATGGTCTGAATGAAATCTTCCACAAGAGCTGAGAATTGTTTGATATCTCCTTCAAGTGCTTGCGGATTGGCCGCATAACCCCATGCTTTGTCGCGGGCTAGCGCTTCTGCTGCTGCCGCGGGATTTCCAGTGGCAGCAGCGCGTACGATACTCACTGCATCGTAACGCGAGCAGGAGGAAAAGATCATAGGAATGAGACAGAGGAGTAGTAAGTGTTTCATAATATTCAACACCGCACACATCTTGACAAATGTGCATACGTCAGTATTTGTTTTACACGATATTGGGCTTTGTCCGGAAATTCAAGTGCATGAAGTAAATGGCACATAGTGTATGAAGGGGTATCTTTAATGAGCGAGGCTGTTGTTGAGCAGATAGATAGCTCTCTTGCAGAATTGATGGATCGCTTTTTTTCTAATTTTGCCAAAGATTTAGTGAAGATGCAGGTTGTTCTTGAAACTCGTGACTACGACAATCTTTCAAGGTTGGGCCATACAGTCAAAGGAACAGGGTACGGCTATGGCTTCAGGGGCTTGGGAGACCTTGGTAGCAAGCTTGAAAAAGCGGCCAAGGACGCAGATCAGAAGTCATGCCAACAGCTGATTAATAAAATTGAGTGGTATCTGGCAAACGTCCATGTTGAGTTTGTAAACGAGTAGCTTTTAAAAATAAGCGGATGGAGACTGAGTCCCCACCCGCTGTTTATTTCTTCTGCCGGTTGACCGTGGTCCGGTGGACCAGAACGCATGTTTTATTGGGCCTAGCCCTTTCAACCTTCTGTATATGTTCGTTCCCGATCGCGTTCCTTTCCACGAGTCTTCCAGGTAAATTCATTATACATCATCGTCTTTCAGGAGTGAAGGGGTTTCGGAATATTCTGCCAACCCCTCAGGACTTCAGCATTTCCATAGCTGCCTCGACATCCCAGTCTTCGTGAACAACCTTGTTCAGTGCACTGACAATTTTTTTCGGGTTTGGATGCTGGAATATGTTGCGCCCAACCGAAAGTCCTGAACCTCCGGCCTGAATGGAGTCGTAAACCATTTGCACCAGATCTCTTTCCGACTCCAACCGAGGACCGCCTGCAATGACAACCGGGACGCAGCATCCATCAACCACCTTGGAGAATGAATCCGGATCGCCGGTGTAATTTACTTTGACGATATCAGCACCGAGCTCAACTCCGACACGAGCACAGTGGGCGACGATTTCAGGGGCGTATTCGTCGGTGATTTTGGGGCCGCGGGCATACATCATTGCAAGGACGGGCATTCCCCATTCATTG
>DONH01000494.1 GCA_003509235.1 Planctomycetaceae bacterium | reverse complement strand
TGTTGGCTCGTGGAAGTTGCCAGCGAAGTTGCCCGTTCTGCGAAATGTCGTAAGCGACAAGGCGGTTGCTGCCCTCAGTAGTGCGTAGGCCGCCAGGTCGTCGGAGTCGTTGTCGAGAGATTGGTGAGGGGGCTCGCTCAACAGCAAAAACGAGTTCTCCATCACTTGAGAGAGTTGAAGCGGTTGTGTCATAAAATAAGGCGTCGAGTGGGTGTGTGCCTTGTTCTTCGAACTCCTGCTGGGCACGGTCTGTTATGGCCGATATCGCTAACTTCCCCTCTATCCATAATCGTTTCCCTGACTCGAAGTCGATGGCCATGACACCTGCACGTGATTGAACAAGCAGCGAATCACCAACAGCCAGAGGTGTTCCGGATGGAAGAACTGGAGATCCTTGCTCGGCAAGAAGTTCTCTTCTTTTTTCGAGGAGTTGCTTCTCTTGTGGATGAAGCGTCAGCGGGACGCGAAACCGTGGTACCAGAAGTGGTCGGTCGCAGGGACGGACGGAATTGCGGTCAGGTGTGCCTCGACTCATTTCCCAGTTTTCGGCTGCAAGGGTTGTTTGAGACCCTGGGCCCGAAGTCGCTATCCTCAATTTGTTCATGAGGAGTTGGTCACGCAAGAGATTCTTTTCAGGAACAGGCTCTCCACCGAGTCGGGTCGGTGCATCAACGTCATCAAGTAACTCCCTCGCTTTTATTTTTTTGTTTGGATCGATTGCAATGCTTGTTGCAGCCTGTATGAGCCTGAGAGTTGGTAATATGTTGTCTGGGAGATTGGTCATGGGGCTGGAAGTGATTCGCTCAAGCCATGCTTCCGCTGCGAGTGGTTGCCCAGACTCAAGGAGGCGTGCTGCGGTCAGAATCGCCGCACGGTGCCCAGCTTGCGTATGGAACCATCTGCGGGCAACGGCAATGATCCCCTCGTTATCATTTTGATTAAGGGCCGCCTGAAGGGCGCGATCTGCACGGGTTCGAAACTGCAGTTGATACGCCTCAGCTCCTGCTTCGGGAAGCTCACCGATAATCTCTGCCACAAGTGCTTTCATGCTGCGGCAGGTCTGGTCGTTCCCGTTGCCAGCCTCCAAGAAAACATCTTGTTCGACTGTCAGCATTTCATCGAGTAATGCCGTAGCATCGGCCATCCGGCCTCCGGTTATCAGTCGTTGGGCCTGATCGAACTGTCGTTCACGAAGTCGCTCAGTTGGTAGATAAACGCCGTTGTTCACAGTCTCCTCTTCTGGCGAAGCTTGTGAGGAATCCTCAGCTCGTACAAGAGAAAAGAGGCCATCGTGCAGGAAATCCGAGAGATTGGGACCGCGCATTGCACCAACTAAAAACGCGCAGGCAATGAATATGAATGCCCACAAACTGTGTGAGGAAAGGTAAGGGAATCGCTGAGCAGCCACGGTGTTGAATTTTGGGGGTGCCATAACTCCGTCTCTGTCTTTCTTCAGTCATTCCAAAGTTGATCGTCTGTGCTTAGGCCGCCATCTCCTGAGATTATTATTACAGAGCGTTGCGTTTGTGTCCGGTTTGCTGACCTGGGAGCCCGCCGTTCACAATTCATCAAAGGCGACAAAATTGGGATACGAGCTTAAAAATACCCTTTCTGAGGGGTTTTTCGCCTTCCAAGGTCGTAAAAGTGGTGGTTATTTTGGGCTGTCTGATAAAAAAACACTGTTTTCTCTTGCATTTTTACGGGTAATGCCTCTAATCGACGCCGCAAGCGGCCGTTTTCGGTCGAGCACCGAAATGCGGTCGGAGTTATTGCCGCACAAAACTTTTCTCATACGGGAGGCACGAACGATAATGGCGAAAAAGACTGGAAGTAAGCCAATGACAAAGACTGAGATCATGCGTGCGATCTCAGAAACCACAGGTTTGCCGAAGAAGGACGTCGTAGCAGTCGTCGAATCATTGACCGAAGAAATTGGTAAGGCACTCCGCAAAAGCGGCATCGGTGTCTTCTCAATTCCTGGCTTAGTCAAGATTGAACGACGTGCGGTTCCAGCTCGTCCGGCTCAGAAGAATGTAAAGAATCCTTTCACAGGCGAGCTGCAGGATCGTCCTGCAAAGCCAGCTAGCGTGAAGGTTCGTGTTCGCGCTCTGAAAAATCTGAAGGCAATGGTCGAAGTTTAGTCAGAGTTACGACCATGAGTCGTCGACGAACTATTGATGCATAAGAAACGGGTGGCACGTTTACGTGGCACCCGTTTTTTGTAAGCAAACAGCCACCTGTCACATGGAAAAGGGCAGCCAATGGATATGTCTATCACACAGCCCTGACCAGGAATGGGATCCAAATGGAGAGCACAAGATGTCTCGTTTAACGGTAGTTTTTTTTGTACTGCTTCTATGCAGGTGCCACGAGGTGCTGGGAGCAGATCAGCCGAATGTCATTGTGATTCTTACAGATGATCAGGGTTGGGGAGACCTGAGCCTTAACGGAAACGTGTCCATTGAGACACCACATATCGATCAATTAGCGGGTGATGGGGCGAGGTTTCAGCATTTTTATGTCAGTCCAGTCTGTTCTCCAACGCGTGCAGAGTTTTTAACGGGGAGGCATCACGTTCGCTGTGGTGTGTATTCCACTTCTGAGGGTGGTGAACGCGTGAATGCCGATGAGATAATGATCGGCGAGGTTTTCAGAAACGCAGGATACCGAACTGGGGCGTTTGGTAAGTGGCATAGCGGAATGCAGCATCCGTATCATCCAAATGCGCGAGGTTTTGACGAGTTCTACGGTTTCTGTTCGGGCCACTGGGGAAACTACTTCAGTCCGATGCTCGAGCACAATGGGCAGCTTGTCCAAGGAGACGGATACCTAGCGGATGATCTCACGAATCGTGCAATCAGATTTATCGAAGGTGAGCACAAAAGCCCATTTTTTGTTTATCTGCCATATAACACGCCGCATTCACCCATGCAGGTGCCGGATAGATGGTGGAATAAGTTAAAAAACAAAGAGCTCACTCAACAACACTCGAAAAAGAAAAATGAAAAAATTGACCACACGCGAGCAGCACTTGCAATGTGTGAGAACATCGATTGGAACGTAGGCCGACTTCTCTCCAAGCTCAGAGAGCTGAATCTAGAGAAGGATACAATCGTCGTGTACTTCAGTGACAACGGCCCTAATGGTTCACGGTGGAATGATGGCTTGCGTGGGCGGAAGGGGTCCACCGACGAAGGGGGCGTCAGGTCTCCCCTGGTTATTTGTTGGCCGGGGGTGATTGCAGCGGGCACTGTTGTGAGCCAGATATGCTCAGCGATGGATTTGCTACCAACACTTGCAGAGTTGGCAGGTGTTGAGGTTGTCGGTACGAAACCAATCGATGGCCTAAGTATTGCGCCACTTTTACTTAACACCAAGATTGCCTGGCCGGAGAGGACGCTTGTTCATCATTGGAAAGATAAGGTGTCTGTCAGGACGCAAGGCTTTCGCCTTGACTACGAGGGGCAGCTCTATGACATTGATAAGGACCCAGGGCAGCAGGTTGGGCTCAACGACTCACAGCCAGAGCTGGCAGCGGATCTTCAAGATAAAGCGGACGAATTTCGCCAGCAAATGCTTTCAGAGTATGGAAAGCCATTTGACAGGCGGCCGTTTATCGTTGGGTATGAGGGCGCGCGTTTAACACAGATTCCGGCTCGTGATGGCGTTGGGCATGGCAATATCGAGAGGTCGAACCGATTTCCAAATGATTCTTTTTTCGAAAATTGGACAACGGTAGATGACTTTATTTCATGGGAATGCGAGGTCGGTGCTGCTGGAATCTACCGTGCTGAAATTTTTTACACCTGTCCCAAAGAGGATGTCGGGTCCATCGTTGAGCTGGTCTTTGGAGACAGTTCGATCACCGGAGAAATAACGGTTCCTCATGATCCGCCGCTGACTGGAATGGAAAATGACCGATTCAAGCGAACGGAGTCGTACGTCAAAGATTTTAAAAGAATGACTCTTGGTGAAATACAGCTTGAGGAAGGTGGAGGCACCTTGACGCTTCGAGCGAAGAAGATTCCTGGTGACACGGTTATGGATTTTCGCCTGTTGTTACTGACTCGTGTGGATTGAATGCAATCAAGGATCGGGTGAGTGTGTTTCAGTGCGATAGGCTCGAACCAAAAGGTCATTGCTTAAAATGAGACTATTTTTTCGTTTTCAGTTTGCCTTTTGTTCCTTTTTTTTGTTGTTGTTGATTCTTTCACGGGCGCACGCAGTAGAACGTCTGAATGTGGTCTGGATTGTGGTCGATGACATGTCCCCGAATTTCTCGTGTTATGGCGAGACGGCCATCCAGACACCACATGTGGATCGCCTGGCAGCAGAGGGCGTGCGATTCACGCGTGCGTATGCCACGTCACCCGTATGTTCAACTTTTCGGTCTGCTCTGATCACCGGAATGTATCAAACAGCAACAGGGACACACCATCATCGAAGTGGCCGAGGATCGCATCGTATTTCTTTGCCTGCCGGTGTGAAGCCAGTCCCGCAACTTTTCCAAGAGGCTGGGTATTACACATGTATTGGGAGTGGCTTACTCGACCTCGATTACCGTAGTCAGCCGTTGACAGATCGTTCCCGGGAAAGAATGGGGAAAACGGATTACAACTTTGATTGGAAGCGTTCAATTTATGATGGTAATGATTGGTCCGGACGACGCTCGGGGCA
>DONH01000132.1 GCA_003509235.1 Planctomycetaceae bacterium | reverse complement strand
GCATAACACCAGCGAGTGATCGCCCCTCAGCAGACGCGGCACCAAGACGAGACCATTCCTGCCATGTACTCCATCGAGACGTTTCTGGATGCTTGGGTGCATCACGTTCATGTACCGGCCAGCATTCAACAACACGGTGCCAGAAGTCTTCAAGACAAGAACGCCGTACATGAATAGCATCTAGTCCATACCAAGAACCTGGCTGCTCAATAATTGAGAGCTGGTATTTTTTGGCAAGACGAACAATGCTGTTATTCATTTGACGGGACTGTTCTTTTATCTCCTCCAGAGATTGTCGGCATCCAGGAATAAAAAATGTCTTTAACAAACGAAAGCGACATAGACCAACAGCCTGAATACTCTCAATTGGCAGTTTTGTAATGACGATATGAAACTGTTGCTGGTGAAGACGATGGATGACTTCTTCGAGCCACGTTGCTATCTGTTCTATCGAAAAACCATAAAGCAAGTCATTTCCGATGTCTGTAATGACCGCTAATCTCGGGCTGTTTCCAAAAACATCTCTGCACAGCATCTTATCGATCGATCTCCAGAGACCACTCTCTAAAATTGACGGCAAACTGCGTTTCCATATTCGACTATTTGCGCCATAGGAACGACCATGGCCAGCAGCGACAACAAGGTCAAAAGCAGACGACGAGCAGCAGCGAGAAGCTTGAAGAAGCCGAGACAGCCCTCGGGAAAGATTGCTTGCCCCCAAGGCGACAACCAATGTTCTCTCTTCATCGTAAGCAATTGATTCAGAATCTCTGTGCACTGCCAACGCTTCCTTCAACCCCGAAAACCACTAGCTGCAAGCCGTTGATAGCACCCTACACAGAGAACACCAAACAGAAACATGAGATACATTTCTTGGCGTTGATATGCCCAAACGGCAACTATTGCGGCGATAAGAAGGCCAAAGAGACTCGCGATCTGATCTGCAGCCGAAACACCACAGGCTCTCAAACCTTCCAGGACAATCTGCCCACCGTCGAGCGGCCGAATAGGTAATAAATTGAGAATCGCCCACGCTATATTTACGAATAATAGATGATAGATCATGAGCCGACCGAGCATGGAAGGAACAGGCTGGGACGCCAACGAAACTTCTTCCAAAGAAATTCCAACAATTGGTAGTAACCTCAAAAAGCCTGGGCACGGCACCTGATATCCAAGCATCATCACGATAATTATGACAGCAATCGCAAGACACAGTTGAGCAACTGGACCTGCTGCTGAAACGACCAACCGGCGCAAAGGACTCCTGAGCGTTGATGCGGGCATTCCGGTTGGTACCGCCAATCCCCCAAAGTGATACAAAACTATCCGCGATGACTGGCCGGATGCAGCAAATGCAAGAGCATGCCCAAGTTCGTGGACGAGAATAGAGCAGAAAACAACAAGCACCCACACGCCTAAATAGACTAAGAGCGTCCGTGTATCGTCACCGGCAAGTGACTGGGCTGAACCCCAGCCAAACAACCCTGCTGCCGGCCAAAACCAACCAGTCACCCGTACAGGAATTTGACAAATGTGAAAGTGAAAGTCAGCGGACGTAGACTGTGGCTCAGCGAGTAACATTTTTTATTATGCCGCCTGTTCACCATGCTGAACAGCAATCGTTTTGTCATCATTCGATAGAGACAAGCCATCTGTAGCAATATTGACTATCACTTCTGCTGCTCGAGACGCTGAACCCGGCTGGGCCACCTTGCCTGCAAGCTTCTCCAATGCTGTCACCGTCTCTTTATATACCTTTGAATCTGTCAGCCACTCCACAATGTGGTCCGCAAGAGCGGAAGACGGATCCGCGACCGTCAAATACTCCGGATAAAGCATTTTTGGATCCGGTGATGGTGGTTGACGAGGCGGCCAGAATACTGGATTGACCGGCCCTATTGGATCCGACATGGCCAAAAGATTTACAAGTGTAAAAGACCGACAATGCCTCATCCAACTCTGAACGACGTATGCCAAACCGGAGAGTGAAAAAACCATAACCGACGGTACTCGAGCAGCGAGTAGTTCCAGTGATACTGAGCCACTCACACAAACAGCGACAGTCGCTTGGGGAATTAATTCACTTGTTTTTCCAGCCTCGACGACGAATTGATTTGGGTAACTCCCGGCTGGCGATCCTTGTACTAACTCATTAATGTACTTTGCATGACGCTCATGGAGTGCAGCAACAACAAGATTTACGTGTGGGATTTTTTGCTCTATTTTTTGTGCCGCAAGAAGAAGGCTTTTTAAGTTTGCTTCAATTTCCTGCTTACGTGAACCGGGCAGTAAAAGCACCAATGAATTTTCCTCTGTCGTCCTTTTTTCTTTTCTAGAGGAATGCCGTACATCGAAAAAAGGATGGCCCACATATGTGCTGGAAATTCCTTGCGCCACAAACCATTCGTGTTCAAACGGAAGCGCTGACAAAACGTGATCAATCAACCGCCGCATCTTATGAATTCGCCAGCTTGCCCATGCCCAAATTTGGGGCGGACAATAAAAAACAACGGGAATACCGTGTCGCTTGGCACGCCAGGCTAACCACCAATGGAAACCGGGAAAGTCGACGAGCACACAAATGTCAGGGCGTTCTTCCAGAAAACTTCTTTCGGCCCTTCGGGCCAAATCGATAAAACAATGAATTTTGGTTAACACACGAAAAAACCACATCACTGCTAATTGAGTCATGTCAGCAATAAGGCCACAGCCCGCATGCTCCATCTTTGGTCCACCAAGCCCAACACAAACGGCATCTGGGCACTGATCCTTAATGGACCTGCAGAGAAGGGCCGCATGATGATCACCTGATGGTTCACCGGCAGAAAGAAAGACTCGCATAAAATTATTGTGGGTTAGCCTTTTTGAAGGGGAGTGAAGATTATTTCAGTTAACACGATCTCGTTACAGATCAATTTTCTTTCATTTCTCCTGATTTCTGCATGCTGAAATGACTGTTCCGTGGCTCCGGAAGCCCACACGCAACCAGCGTTCCAGAGGCAATGATGAATGCGCCAACAAGAAAAAATGGGACACCACCTAGAACATCAATGCCCCATCCTACGAAAGGTGATAAGACAAAGGGTAGAGCCATTGCCCCTCCGACGAGGCTTACATAACGCGGCTGGAGGCCCGTCGTTGGCGCAAGTTCAAGTGCATAATTACTAATAATCCGTAACATAATTGGATTGAAACCGAGTGGCATATAAGCCAGCCAGAACCACTGCATTGCAGCCGACTGAGAAACCATGGTTAAGCCGGCTACAAAAAGCGGCGTTCCTGTACAACAACCAAGTAGCCCAATAATGACGAGACGATTTCCCCGGTGATCCGCCAGAGGCCCGACTACCAGGCTTGCAAGACCAGTAGCGATGTTCTGGACAACAATCCACGTCAGCAGGGAGTGACTCGTATCCCCAAACTGCTCACGCGCAAACGCTTGATAATGTGGAAAAAGGATCATGGCAGCCGAAAAACATGCAGCCACCACAGCAAGCCGAACAAGTGACCTGTCATGAGCAAGCAACTGCCAGAAAGAATGCGATCGCACAGCATCAGATGCCTTACGAGATTCAGCTGTGAAAGAATTCTCCGGTTCCTTAAAAAACAATGGGACAGCAGCAGCAGCAGCAAAAAAGAAACTTGTCGCTGCAAAAATCTTAACAAACCCATTGGGCTCTTGCAGCCATGGTCCTAATGCAAGAAATGCAGCCATAATCGCAATGACACTACCACTCATCACACTCAAGACCAAAACTCTTCCTCGACGTCCAGCAGATATCAAGCGGCCTTGCAATGTTGCAACCAACAATTGGTTACACCCATTTATTGTGGAAAAAAGACCATACGTACAAAGAAATACAATCGCAAGAAAGAACGGATAGTCATTCAAAAGACGGGACCATGCTACTGACAAGACTGCAAAACAAAAGGACAGGCCTATTGTCGTTGCAACCAAAAACCAACGGATTGACTTTGCGCGTGAAACGAATGGGGCAACTACCAATGGAAAGAGGCTTGTTCCAATACGGTTAAGAACAGGGAGAAAGCCCCGGAGCATTCCAGAGGCAATGCACGCATCAAGAACTGCTGGCATAATCACGGTCTCTGTTTTGAAGATCCACCCGATACGAGCAACTACCTGATATGTCACCAGACAAGCAATATTCCGAGGCTCATGAAGAGCCACTTCAGTCCGATACGAGCTTTTTTTTTCATTATTCTTGAGTGTTTGTTTGGTTGAGATCATCTTATTCTCAAAAGAAAGCAACCGCATGAAAAGTGGTTACACTAGAGACTTCTAGGACGAGTGTCCTAGCATCTTATCGCGAACGGCAACCACTGCTCTTTTTTTCGATTCATGATAGACACATCTCAATATATCTTTCGCTTCTCAAAGCAGGTCTGCTTTCTGCAAGCACGCCGGCTCTTGCCTTATATCCTCACAATTTTCTTATTTTCCTGGCCCACCAGTTTCCTTCAAGCGGAACACTTTGTTTGGTTTGGCTCCTACACAGGGAAGCCTCCTCGAGGACAGGGTATCTATGTCGCTCGTTTTGATGAAAACACGGGAGACATAAGTAAGCCTGAATTAGCATGCAAGGTAAAGAACCCTTCATTCCTCGCGATTCACCCAACACTTGCCATAGTTTACGCAGTGTCAGAAATCGCTGACCTGAATGGCCAACCAACGGGAGGCATTATCAGTTTCACGATTGATATGAAGAATGGCCACCTTACTCAGCAAAGTGTGCAACCATCAAATGGAAAAGGCCCATGCCATCTTTCAATCGATGCACAAGGTAAGGTCCTTCTCGCTGCCAACTATGGAAGCGGGAGCACTATTTGCCTAGGGATTGATGCTGACGGAAGCCTTCTCCCCCTCATCACCGATAAAGAGGGTGGCCCCAGTGGGTTTATTCAGCACACCGGTAATGGTCCGAATAAAACACGTCAAGAAACACCGCACGGTCACTCTATTAATGCGACACCTGATAGCAAGTTCGCAATTAGTTGTGACCTAGGAGCTGATCGAGTTTTTGTTCATAAACTTGATGCTACTGCTGCCTTAATAACACCTCATACATCGGCCGCAACGCAACCGGGTGGCGGACCGAGACACTTTGCTATGCATCCTCGGCTACCGTTTGGCTATACCAACAACGAACTTGACATGACAGTAACTGCTTTCGATTTTGATACTGAAAAAGGAACTCTTAAGAAGCGACAATCCGTAAGCACTATTCCCGATTCTGTGGTCGAGCGTAGCAGGTTTTCAACTGCAGAGATTGCCATTCATCCATCCGGAAAGTTTCTTTACGTATCAAATCGTGGACACGATTCGATTTCTCTATTCGGAATCAATGAACAAAGCGGAAAGCTCTCACTCAAACGTGTCGAGCCGACTCATTGCCAGACACCTCGTCATTTCGCGATTGCCCCGGGTGGCAACTGGCTTTACGCGGCGGGGCAGGCATCTGGAACCGTAACTGCCTTCACAATTGACCCTACCACCGGCAAACTATCATTCACGAATCGTCTTATAAAAGTCCCAAAGCCTGTTTGTATCATTTTTTCTCGCCCACTCTCATCTGGACCGGAAAAGCCATGACCATTTGCTTACTCAAATCAAAAATCCATCGAGCTGCTGTCACTGGTGCATCAGTTGATTACGAAGGTAGCCTCACTATTGCTCGTGACTTAGCAGAGCGTGTTGGAATTCGGGCCTATGAAAAAATATTGGTAGGAAACCTTGAAAATGGAGAGCGATTTGAGACGTACTGCATCTATGGTGCTACTGGCAGCGGAGTGATTGAACTCAACGGGGCAACAGCACACCTTGGAAAAATTGGCGATCGGCTGACTATTATGTCCTACGGGCAGTATTCTCCGGTAGAGGCCGATGATGCAAAACCTGCAGTTCTCTTACTTGATGAAACAAATGCCATTGTTCGAGAAAGTGGAATCCTGAATTGTTGAAAATCTGATACCGAAGAAGTCCATAAAGTCTAACGAGGAGCTTCCTGACCTCGGACCAAAAGTTCCAGATAGCTAGCTGGCTCAGGATTTTCTAAACCCAGTTCGCGTGCCAAAGACTCGATACAATCTCGGGCCAGTGGCACTTCACCTTCTCCAGCAATGATTTCAAATTCAGCAAAACTACCTAGATTGGCAACGGTATCGATGGCTATCTCAACGTCACTGCCGTGCCAATGAACGCGCCCCGGGAGCCGCGTTTTCACAACTTCGAAAACCTGACCAAAGCTGAGT
>DONH01000122.1 GCA_003509235.1 Planctomycetaceae bacterium | reverse complement strand
GGGTTCAAGAGCAAGGGTTCGGACGCCATTTGGTAGCCCTTAGGCAGGGTTTCACTAAAAATGGAGTTATGTAGGGACGAGTCGGCAATATGCCAACGGGAGGGTTGCTGTGCAAGGACTAGGCTGATTATTGCCTGAGTCGTCGTTAATTTTCAGAATCTACGGTCTTTTCGGGTAGAGATTCTGGGTCCATGGCGGGAAGTTCTTCAATTCGGCCAAGACCGAATATGCGTAGAAAATAACGGCTTGTGATATAAAAATTTGGGCGGCCTAAATCGTCACTTCTGCCGCCAATGGCAATAAGTTCTCGATCGAGAAGTTGCCGAAGCATCTCTTCCGAGCCAACACCCCGAATCGCCTCAACCTCTGCCCGAGTAACAGGTTGGCGATATGCAATTATTGACAGCGTCTCCATTGCAGCGTTTGAGAGCCGATTCTCCGCTGAATAATCGAGTGTTCTTCGTACCCATGGGCCAAACTGGGTCCGGGTAATCAGTTGAAATCCTCCAGCGAGATGCTCAATACGAAAGGCTGTTCCGGACTTGTCAAATAGAGTGTTGAGTGTTTTAAGAAGAGAGCGAGCGCGGGTCGCATCAGAAAGCCGTGCCAGTTTTGCCAGACGTCGTATTGGCAGTGGTTCACGGGCAACAAAAAGAGCTGCCTCGAGCTGTGCTAGTTCGTGACTGCGGAGATACGAAGCAATGACCGGTGGCTTTTCACGGCTGTGCTGTTTTTGAATGAAAGTAATACGCCGACGATGGGGTTTGGTACAGCCAACAGTTGGTTGTAGGCGATTAATAAGTTGTGTGATCGATCGCTGAGGTGGCTGCGATAATCCCTGCCTAGCTTTTTTACGCATCAGAGAAGAAATGAATCGTTTCATCAGACGTACTGCTTTAAGACGTGAAAATATTAGGTGTCTCGAACAGGGGAAAGGCTTCGAGCATGTAGAAGGTACTGTTATTTGTACAACAAGGTTTCTGGTGACTTAGCCGTGACACGAGCAGGAACTTGTTGTTGCCAGTGATGTACCTGCTTGAGCAACTTTTCGAATGTTGCAGATTCAGTTGAAGCATGGGCATGAAAAAGCCGCTGTAGTTCGCCTTGAGTATCAACAGCAATCCGGCAGCTTCCGTGGTACAAATCTCGTCTATCAGTTGCTGGCTCGACAATGAGACGACGTACCCCAGTAGCGATTAATTGATCTCGCAAGGAAGAGATAGACGCCTCTGCCGCAGGGAGGTGCTGTGGATGTTGCGATGCAGATGATTCAGTCAAGGTAATTGGGTCATCTGCTCTATCATGATGTGAATCTTGACGGGCCAAAAGGGGAACATTTGGAGCTATTTCGAATGCAGCTGTCTTTTGGTTGGTGAGCGATGCCACTGATGGTTGAAATATTATTTCAGAGAAATAGTTTATTGGTGCTATGAGCAGTTCTCCGCAAACAGTTCGCATTTCAGTTGGTATTTTATGTGAAAACATTGCAATCATTGGCACACTAATCATACATACGAACATTAAAAACGTACGAAATTTCATAGGTTTGCTCAGGAGAAAAGTATTGAATAATTGGTTGAAAAAAGAGCATGTCATCCGGAGTCGGACGATACCTAGAGAAACTCATAAGAACAACGGGAAACTGGAGAGTCCGAGAAGGTTAGAGGGTTTTCTCAAAAGGCTTTTGCACGTTCTTGGCTAGGATTGGGGTGGGTCAGGGCTCTGTGCCTTAAAAGAGCTCGATTTGAATCAGAAATGAACCATAGTGCAACTATTAGACACATCGCTTGATTCTTTTGCAGTGAGGTTTGACTTGCCGACACGGACATAGATGAACGAGCAATCACTGCTATATAGTGACGTTCTTAACAAAGGAGGCATGGTTTTCGGATCTCTGCAACAGCTTTCAGCGTGAAAGAAGTTGAATTACGATACAGTTTTAGGCTAGTCGCTAGAGGCAAATGAAAACACAATAATTTGTAGTCAAATTAGTGAGTGATGCAATTTATCAATAAGGGCCGAAATTCTTTTGTAATCAACCAGTCATGGCAACAATAGCAATTAGTCTATGCGGCGAAGGTCGAGGGCATGCCACAAGAATCTGTTCTCTTATAGAACGACTTGAGCGGATTCATGAAATTCGTGTTTACTCATACGATGATGGTTACAAATTTCTTAAAGACAGGTTTGCTGACGGCCATCCAACGGTAACGGTGTCCAGAATTCCTGGCATAACATTTCAGTACAGTGGTGGTCGGCTCGATGTCATTCGGACAATAAAGACTGGGTTGGAATATCAAGCAAGTGAAGTTGGTAATTTAGTCGATCAGTTGATTAACGAACTTGAGATGCATAACGTCTCGTTAGCGATTACAGATTTCGAGCCGGGCTTGCCAAGAGCTGCGGCGCGTTATGGGATTCCTCTAATCAGTGTTGATCATCAACACTTTTTGCTTGCCTATGAACTTGATGCGCTACCACAAATACTTCAGTGGCACGCGTGGTTTATTGGGAATGCCGTGTGGATGTATGTCAGCGAAGCTTCAGAAACAATTGTCTCTGCTTTTTTTAAGCCAAAACTTCGTTCAGGGTGGGAGCACGTAGTACAAGTCGGACCACTTCTTCGTCACGAAATTACTTCAAAAGAGCCTGGCGACGGTGGGTACGTTCTTAGTTATCTGCGTAAACATACCCCCTTTTCAATGATTGAGATTTTGGCTGATTGTGGCCTTCCGGTGAAAGTGTACGGTCTTGGAAAACGAGAATCGTTTGGACAACTCTCTTTTCAGCCGATTGACGAGCATCAGTTTGTTGAAGATCTCGCGAATTGTCGGGCAGTTATTTCGGCGGCAGGCAATCAACTGATAGGAGAATCCTTGCATCTTGGAAAGCCGATGTTTGTTCTCCCAGAGAAAGCTCATGGAGAGCAGTCAATGAACAGTTTTTTTCTTCGAGAAATGGCCTGTGGTGACTTTGAATATCTCGAGAATGTTACCTTAGAGCAAGTGAAGGGTTTTCTTGATAATCTAGATGAGTACCGTGTTCCGTTGGGAAAAGTGGTGGGTCAGATGGACGGTACGGAGACGGTGCTTGAGATTATTCACCGATTGATGAATAGGCAAGAAGAAAGTCATTCGACAAAAGTACCAGGCTTTAAAAATTAAGCCGAATGTATGTTGAAACTGCTTACAATCATTGGGATGATTGCTCGGATAGCTCGGCCGCGGTGACTTATTAAACCTTTCACAGCCGGGGACAGCTCTCCAAATGTCTGATGGTATTCCGGAATAATAAAGTAAGGATCATATCCGAATCCTTCTGTACCATGGGCAGACTTAGCAATTCGGCCGTAGCAACGACCCTCAGCTATTGCTTTTATTGTTCCGTCTGGTGCAGCTAATGTCGCGTGACATGCATAATATGCAACGCGGTGAGAAGTCGGTACACGGGCAAGCTGTTTAATAAGCAGGGCATTGTTGTCCTCGTCACTTGCCTCTGGTCCTGCGAAACGGGCCGAATACACTCCAGGTGATCCATCAAGGGCTTCGACGACTAATCCACTATCCTCTGCTAAGACCCAGTGATTGAGAGCCTTAGCTTGTTGGACGGCTTTCAAGGCAGCGTTATCCGCGAAGGTGCTTCCCGTCTCTGCGACATGTACAGCAGATGCAAAATCTTTTAATGAACGGCATTCGATATGAAATGGCTCGAGCAGGGCGGCGAGTTCCTTCTGTTTACCCGCATTCGTTGTGCCAAGAACAAGCATCATTGAAGAGAGGCTATTCATCGAGTTTCATGCAGCACGAGGGATGAAAAAGACTTTCCACCGTGAAAGTTTATCGTTGCCCTAAGGGGTTGCGGGGTACCTCAATTGGCCGAGGGTCGACATCAAGGAGAATACCATTGATTCGCTTGGGAAGAATAGTTCCGCTTGCAAGTTTAGTGGGATCAGGACCGAGCCCATTCTTTATTCGAATAATCTCTGGGTGCGGTTGCTGGGAACCGTCTTGCTGTTCAATCGTAAGTTGGGAGAGGCTTCCTACACAGACGACACTTGATTCGCGATCATGAAACTCCCAAGCCTGCCAGCCTTGTCTCCTTAATGCTTCGGTCAATCGATGCGCATTTTCAGCCGCCTGAATCAATCGACTTTCTGCACCATCATCTTGTGAAGCATCCATTGCGCCTTGATCGAACCCCCCAACTCCGGTGAATGTAGCCACACGAATGCTGTAGCGGCCTTGGCAGTCGAGCAAGCTATGTTTAACATCGGAATTCATTTCGATTACAAAAGAATCAAGTTGAGATTGATTAAAATATTCAGATGGCAAAAGAGGATTTGGAATCATGAAGGCCATTCTCATGGGAGCTATCGAGGCTTTGTTGAGGCCCAGCATGCGACGAAAGTCTGAGAACGCACGGCTTTTGCCTTTTTCGCCCGTGAGCGACTGAGGACGAAAGCCTTTAATTTTTGAAAGAGTTTTTTGTGCTCTTGAGTCATCACAGGATGCAAAGTCTCCAACCATTACAGCCACTTCAAGAATTTGTGTGGAGTTTGCATACCTCATTTTCTTTGGTGAACCGTCAGGGTTAAGGCCAAGTCCCCGCTGTTCACCGGTAAAGTCAAATGCCTTTTCGTGCGTGTATGCTGTAAGGCGGTAATCAGATCGAAGTTCTTGCACCAGACGACGTGCATCATCGCGTGCTCCGTCACCACGGAAGGTTGTAGCTAAAACAAGCCAAGGACCACTGCGATCAGACAGAGGGTACATTGCTTGAGGGTCGGTCTTTGCGTGGGGAAACCAGCTTGTCGGCAGCCACCCACTCTGCGCAGATGCACAGGTAGGACAGATAAGCAAAGCCATCGCAAGAAAACTTACTTGCGATTGAGCAACACGGGAAAAATTGGAATACAACACGATAATGATAAAAGCAGGGCTGAATCTACTGGTCTAAAGAGGAAATTTAGCAACGAACAAAAACGGTGACGAGAGGAGTTTTATCTCTGAAGAACTGGTAAAGGAGTGCAAGTAGACAACTTAGGTAGACTGATGGTGAAATACGTGGTTTATGCACCCAGAAAGTAGTTTGAAACAAAAGTGAGCGGTAATTCCATGTGTAAAGAGAAGAATTCAAAGCCCCGGTCATTCATGCTGCAGTCCTTACCGGTGTGTTTGTTTGTGGGATGGGTGTTGCTCATGGTACTACCACCTTTTGCTTTATGGATGCTTCGCAGTTCGTGGTTGGATGATCTCGATAGCCCAAATGTTCAGGCTGAATGGAATGAGTTTCGTGATGATATGAAAAAACAGTCAGATCGCAGTGGGCCTGTGCAACATAAAATACCAAAGAGTTCGGAGCCACCCTTACGAGTGTGGCTCCGTGATTATTTCTGGTTAGCAGTTGCGGCTTGGGGAGTTCTTGGTTCAGCGCTTTACGGCTTTTTTAGTATCGCTGTAGTTGGCGTCACAAGAGCAGCAGGATTGCCGTCTGCATTCCCTCTATCCGAGAATAAAGTGGGCAGTGACAGCCATATTGATAAATAAGTTGTGCACCATGAAATGAACAAACTATGAAAGCTATAGATATGGTTTATGGAGTGGGTGTTGTTCGAGCAATGATTAGCCCCTAGCCCGAAGAACAGCTTTGTTTAGAGTGGTCCGATTCCCAAAAACCTGCTTTCTGCAACGGACATGCTCGTTTCGGGTTCATACATGTTTCGTCGGTGGTAGTACTGCTGACCGCATACTACGAGAAAGCATTCCCGGCATGCCCATGGTTCTCGTGAAGTTGGCTTGTTACTGGAACAATCATCTTCTTCTGCTGTGTTTCCTTTTATCTGAGATTTATTACGTGCTCTGTACGTTAGTTGATCCTAGCGGCCGAACAAGTCATCCGGCACGGTATCCCGAGCAGTTCGACCAACATCATCCAGCGTTCGGCGCTGACCGACCGTATGCCAGGGAGTAATGTCTGCCAGTTCAGGCATCATTTCAAGAATTTGACCAATTAATTGAGACACAAGTTGGCTGCCCGCATTGTCTCCCACTTGCTCACGAATAGCAGCTGCTGTTTTCATTAATTTTACCATTCTCGACCGTACTAAAACGGGGCCAGACAACTGGTCTATGTCATCTTCCAAGAGTTCCGCAAGGGGTACATCGAGAACGCGTTGCCATCGTAGTAGATCTGAAATTCGCAGATCACTGTCGGGCTTTTCTTGTTTACGAATTACAGCCATTTCTATTCCGAGTCGGCGAGCTACATTTCGCAAAGTGACTCCCTGACGCTCCCGCACTTCAGAGATTTTGTGGAATGGCTTTCGAGAAGGCTGCTTCTTGTTTGTGGTTAGACTACGACGATTACGATTCTTCAGTTTGGATGAGTCATCAACAGTTGCCTGCTCAGAATCAGCTTCTGCTCGAGCAACATCTGAATATGGTGCGTCCACTACGGTTAATGGATCGGGGTAGCCGGAGTCTT
Organism: Planctomycetaceae bacterium; assembly: GCA_003509235.1. Taxonomy (GTDB): domain Bacteria; phylum Planctomycetota; class Planctomycetia; order Pirellulales; family UBA1268; genus UBA1268. The sequence goes on along the minus strand of DONH01000122.1, from coordinate 1,805 downwards.
GTTCGTCGAAGTCTTCCTGACTTTCGATCCGGTATGGAACAGTAGCCATCGCATTCTCCTTCTCGTAAGCAAATCCGGAAACCTTTACAACGAGAATATTTCAGGTGGAACGACGACCCTTCTCTTCCAGCCCACTCACGAAGAAAAAGAAAAACCATAGATGGGAACATCTAAGGAAGCCGTGAGCGAGAAGAAAGATTGTGCCGTTTTTACTCACCAGATCGGACTGTGCCTTGCCCGCACGTCCGGCTGTTGAGATAATACCGCCCGTTTCACCAAAAGGAAAGACCTGCGGGCAAACTATTGCCCCAAATAATTATTTTTGGTGAAACTTAATCGATCATCACCGTTGTTTCCTCTATTACGTGGAAGTTATGAGAAACGTTCGGTCAAAAATAAATATTTTTATAGTACGGCTTGTCCCCGCGATTTTCAGAGCATGAAAGACAATGTGGTCATTCGATCGTGTATTTTTTCCATTTTGATTTAAAACCATCATGGAGTCGAGTATGTCCGTAATCCCGAAACAGAGAGGCTCGCTTGTACAGTCCTACATATCGACACTATTCCAGTTCGATGAGGTCGAAGTTAGAGGGCCCGATGCTGTTCAGTTCATCAGTAATTTTACAACTGCGGATATTCAAGGCTTGCAAAAAGATGAGGGGTGTGATGGTTTCTTTTGTGATGCTCGAGGTAGAATCCTTGAGATGGCTGTTTTGGTACGAAACGATGACGGTCTACGGATTCGTGTTGCAAGGGGTCACGGTCATGGTCTAGCTGCCCATATTGATCGCTACCATATTCGAGAAGACCTCACTATTTCCCAATCTCAGGAAGAGCTTCATTCAGTACTAATGTCTGGCAGCCAAATAAAAATTTGGCTAAAAGAATATTTTGATATATCCCTTCCTGCAAAGCGGTACCAGCAATTGCAAGCACGAGATCGTGATAATCCTTTTTCAACACGACTGACTTCAGTAAAACTAATGCCAGTTGACTGGGTTTCTTCTGAAGGATTTTTAATTATAGTGCCGGGTGATCGCAAAGATGTTTTACAGTCTTCTCTTTTAGCTGCTGGACTTCAAAATAGTGCTGATGAAATGATTGCCTACTTGCGACTGCAGCAAGGGTGGCCTTCGGCAAATGATATACCAGAAAAAACATTGCCCCAAGAAGTAGGCCTCAATGATCGGACAATCAGCTTTAAGAAAGGATGCTATCTGGGTCAGGAAACGGTTGCCCGGCTTGATGCATTTGGGCATGTGAATAGAAGACTGGTAGTACTCGCGGTCAAACAGGGTGAATCGCTGATAGTTGGTGATAATGTAGCAAGTAACAACAAGGTGGTCTCTCAGGTTACATCAGTAGGAAGCTTAGGGAAACACGAAGCAACACTGGTGATGGCTATAATCCCACTCAAGTCAATGCAGCAAGAAGCGAATCTTACTGTGGGTGGTAAATCCGCAAACGTAGTCTCTACGGTCCTTCTCGAAACCCTGATGACATAAGATCACATGAATAAAGATAGAATGAGAAAAATCGAAGGAGATCAGCTGCTCGAGTCAGAGCGTTTCCGTGTTGTGAAACTGTTAGAGAAATGTCGTGATGGAAAGACGCGATCAAAAGATGTTATTGAACACCCCGGGAGTGTGGCCATTGTGCCATTTGTCGATGATGGTTGGGTTTGTCTTATAAACGTATTTCGCCCAGCCGTTGGACGGACTCTAATTGAAATCCCCGCCGGTACCCTTGATCGCGTCGAGTCATTACCAGCTGCAGCGCATCGGGAGCTTCGCGAGGAGACA
>DONH01000188.1:2977-3326 GCA_003509235.1 Planctomycetaceae bacterium | reverse complement strand
GTGATGGGACCACAACCGCAACTGTTCTGGCACGATCCGTGTTCCGGGAAGGAATTCGCAATGTTGTTGCTGGCAGTAACCCAACTGCAGTGCGTCGCGGAATTGAAAAAGGTGTTACGGCTGCCGTGAATCATCTCATGGAGATTTCCCGCCAAGTAAGTCGTCCTGAAGAAGTGGCCCAAGTAGGTGCTATTAGTGCAAACAATGATCATTTCATTGGTGACCTGCTCGCCGAGGCACTTCAAAAGGTTGGCAAGGATGGCGTCATCACTGTCGAAGAGGGAAAGACTACTGAAACAGCTGTTCGTTTTGTTGATGGAATGCAATTTGACAAAGGATATATCTCTCC
>DONH01000188.1:0-2672 GCA_003509235.1 Planctomycetaceae bacterium | reverse complement strand
TGACAAAGGATATATCTCTCCTTACTTCATAAATAAACCTGCCGAAATGATCTGTGAATTTGAGGATGCACTCATCCTTATTCACGAGAAGAAGATTTCGAATCTTAGAGAGCTTGTTCCACTCCTTGAGAAGGTTGCGCAGTCCGGCAAGCCATTCCTGATCATTGCTGAGGATATTGACGGGGATGCCCTGACGGCATTGGTGGTCAATAAACTTCGCGGTGTATTGAACATCTCAGCGGCAAAGGCACCGGGTTTTGGGGATCGCAGGAAAGCAATGCTTGGCGATATAGCCACACTAACCGGCGGCACGCTGATCAGTGAAGACCTGGGCATCAAACTGGAAAATGTTGAACTCTCTCACCTTGGGACAGCTCGAACAATAACAATCGATAAGGATGAGACGACAATCGTCGAAGGGGCAGGCAAACCCGCGGATGTTCAGGCCCGTGTTCAACAGATTCGAAATCAGTTGGAAGCTACAGAAAGCGAATACGATCGAGAAAAACTTCAAGAGCGACTCGCCAAGCTCACAGGTGGGGTTGCTATCGTGTCTGTAGGTGCAGGCACCGAAGCTGAAATGAAGCAAAAAAAGGCACGGGTCGAAGATGCTTTACATGCTACGCGAGCTGCCGTTGAGGAGGGAATAGTCCCTGGCGGTGGCGTGGCACTTGTTCGCTGCCGTGAAGCTGTAGAGAAGGCACGATCACAGGCGAAAGGCGATGAAAAGATAGGTGTAGATATCGTACTTGGTGCACTCGAAGCACCCTTGCGTCAGATCGCAGAGAACGCCGGAATTGACGGTGGCGTAGTCGCTGATGAGGTCTCACAAAAAGATCTTCACATTGGATACGATGCAAATAAAGGTGAATATGTTGACATGGTGAAGGCAGGCATCATAGACCCAGTCAAAGTCGTTCGGGTTGCCTTGACCAACGCAGCCAGTATCTCTGGACTTCTGCTTACAACCGAAGCGCTTGTCACGAATCTCGAAAAAGAGGATGCAAAAAAACAGCGAATAGAAGGCTCCGTCCGTTAAGTTTGTTGAACAGCTGATCACGTCCACGTGAATGGCAAACGGACACGTGAAAACATGGCAGCAAGCACCCCGAAGCAACTCCGAAGACATTTTCTTCACTGCGGTGCGTGTGGAGGAATGATCAAATGGTAGATCAAAGGTGTTATTACGAAGTCTTAGGCGTTGAGCGGGGGGCCAATTCTGGTCAAATAACAGAAGCCTACAGAAAGTTGGCAATCCGTTTTCACCCTGACAAAAACCCGGGGGATGACGCAGCTGCCAGTCGTTTCAAAGAAGCGGCTCGTGCCTTCGAAGTGCTTTCAGATGAGTCCCTTCGAGGGCGATACGATCGATTCGGCCATGCGGGCCTTCAAAATAGTGGTGGCGGCCAACACGAATTCAACGATATCTCTGACATCTTTGAAGCCTTTGGCGATCTTTTCGGTGGCAGTGGGATGTTTGGTGGCCGTGGGCGGGCCGCAAGACCTCAAAAAGGCCGTGATGTCTTTTGCGAAATTTCTCTTACTTTGCTCGAGGCATCACGTGGTGAAAGTAAAACGATGAACTTTCGTCGACATGAAGAATGCATAACATGCGGAGGCAACGGTGCAAAAGCTGGAACTTCACCACAGGCATGCGATTATTGCGGTGGTCAGGGACAGGTTCTTCAAAGCTCTGGAATCTTTCGGCTTCAAACAACCTGCCCAGCCTGCCGTGGCGCTGGGACTATTGTCCGTGATAAGTGTGGCGACTGTAGTGGCCAAGGACAAACCGAAGTAACCATTGAACGCAAAGTTACCATTCCAGCTGGAGTTGATAATGACGTTCAGGTTCGTCTTGCAGGTGAAGGTGAAGCTGGTGCCAATGGCGGGCCACCCGGCGACTGCTACTGTGTCATTGAGATAAACGACCACCCTTTTCTAACACGTGATGGGCATGAACTTCATTGCGAAGTCCCTTTGACTTTTAGCCAGTGTGCTCTTGGCACAACAGCCGACGCTCCCACCCTTGATGGACCAAAGCCTCTCCAGATACCACGAGGAACACAGCCTGGAGATATCATTCGCATCCGTGGCCTAGGTATGCCTGATGTGAGGGGCCGAGGAATCGGTGACCTCAATGTGCATATTCATGTTGAGGTGCCCAAAAAGCTATCTCAGCGGGCTGAGGAACTGCTTCGTGAATTAGCGGAAGAAGAACAAGCCGATGTAAGCCCAAAACGGTCAAGCTTCCTCACTCGACTGACCGAGTATTTCACGCCGGAGAATACTGAAGGAACTCCAGATGAAGAAGCGGCTAAGAACACCTAGACCTTCCAAACACACTTTTGTTTACCCCAGCACAAGTTGAGGACACATTCATGCAAAACGAAAATACACCTCAGGATATTGATGACGTGCCGGTCGGCGATACCGAACGCACTGATGATGAATCTGGCGTCAACGAACTTAATCTACAGCTCAAGGACGCAGAGGAGCGAGTTCTCAGGGCACAGGCTGAAATTGAAAATGTGAGAAAACGTGGTCAGCGACAATTGGAGGATGCCCTTCGCTACGGAGAAATGAATCTCCTACGTGACATATTGCCTGTTCTCGATAACATCGAACGGGCAATCGAAGCCAGCGAATCAACCACAGACGTTGAAACCTTACGC
>DONH01000201.1:594-5586 GCA_003509235.1 Planctomycetaceae bacterium | reverse complement strand
AAGTTGTGTCAGGAACTTGATCAGATCGACCTGCTCTTGTTGACTTAGTCGATCGACAAGGCCTTCTGGCATCAATGACTTTCCAGGCTTCTGGAATTCAATATCATCTTTTGCGATTCGAACAAGTTTGTTACGGGCATCCCGCAGAATTAATTCTTCGTTATCACTTTCCACAATAATACCGGTGAGAATCAGTCCGTCAGTAGTCAGGATATTTACAGAGTGATAGTTCTCTTTGATTTTTGCGTTTGGCTTGTAAATCGATTCGATCAGGTAGTCAATTGGCGCACTTGTGCCCAAGCTCGTCATATCTGGACCAACTTTTCCACCTACGCCACCAATTGCATGGCAGGTAATGCACTGCATGTCCTCCCTGATGTATACAGCTTCACCGCGTGCAGGGTGCCCATTGTGTTCAACGAGATCAATAAGCTCGGCAACTCGTGCTGGTGTCAATTCCGGAGTCTGAGGTGTAACCTTGGCATACGGTGAAATTGCGGCAATTAAGTCTGGCTCATTACGACCAGCATCACGAGCCGCCGTGAGACCAGCGAGTGCAGCTGCCTCAGTGATACCCGTAGCTGGTATGTGTTTCGCCAAAACAGTGCCAGTATTTTTCTTTACGAGGACCTGTCGCCAGAAGTCGAGCAACTGCTGCTCACCCTGAAGGCCAGCAAGTGACTGATAAAATGACTTTGCAGCACCTTGTGGATTCAATGCTGCCAAGTGGATGACCGCTTGCCTTTGGATGCGTTTATTCTTAGAACGCGTGAGTCGTGTCAGTACTGCGACGCTCGGCTGCCCAATCTCCTGTAATGACTGTAGTGCCGTGATCTGGATGGGACTATCTGTGCCCTTGTCTATGAGTTCTGTGAGTTGAGTGATGCACGCATTCAGCTTCCAGACCCCAGCAAGCCTGACTGCCGCGGTCTGAATGTTTGAATTTTTTTCGGTAAGAAAAGTGCTGATACGGTTGAGGTCGCCAGCCGGTTTCAGCTTCCGCACACGCTGAGCAGTTGCCAGCGCATCAATGGATCGGGCCAGAGCATCCTCTGCAAATCCTTTCTTTAAGATCTGATTGAAAAGATTCGTTAGTTCGGTCTTTCCACCAGCTTGAGCGATTAACTCAATCCATGGCCCAGTACCATCTGTTGGTATGGCTTCTTTCGCAAGATGTTTTGAGAGATAGGAGGCAGCACGTCCTGAATCAATGTTTGTGAGTACGAACTCTAGTTGTTTCTCACGAGTTGATGAGTCTGGCTTCCATTGTCCTTGGTTGAGTGCAACCATGAACACATCTGCCAGTTCATCTATCGTAGTGGCAAGCGCAAAGTCAAGAAATCTGTCACGTGGTAGCTCGAGTGATGTCAATGCAACTGATGCGGATTCAGCTGTTTTTATTTTTCCAAGACCCAGAATGGCCTCGAGTCGTACACGTGGATGTTCGTCCACGACTGCTCGACGATAGATCTCGAGTGCAGTTTTGGAATCAAGAGGATGCGAGCTATCTGTCGCTGGATCAACCAGATCACTGATAACACGCATTGCCGCCGACCTGACTTTTGGGTCGTCTGCAAATGCCAGCGTTTGAACATCTTTAAAATCAATAGCATCGGTTCCCTGCTGAAGCCAGACACCCTGTAATTTCCGGTATTCGTCAGAGGATGCTTTGGTCCACGTATGCAGATCTTCTTCTGAGAGATCGCCTCGCTCCAAGAGAACACGTCTCGCTTGGTCACGCGTGTATCGATCGTCAGAAATGAGCCGATTCAATAGATCCTGCGAAGCAATCTTCGTAAGGTCTTCTTTTTTCTTTGGTGCGCTGCCTGACCAGGCAACTCGCCAGATACGACCATGCCAGCGATCTCGACGCTCATCACGAAAGTCGACTTCTCCATGATTAATGATCGGGTTTGACCAGTCAGCAATATAGAGAGCACCATCAGGTCCCTGCTTTACATCAATCGGTCGGAATGAACTACTTGTAGTTCGCAACAAATCATCTTCTTGTGTTGTGACGAACCCAGCGCCCTGTTCCTTGAGGCTGAACCTCGTTACGCGGTTTGCACGGAAGTCGCAAGTAATCACAGAGCCCTGCCACTCCGGTGGAAAAGAACTCCCAGAGATAATCTCAGCAGAGGCAAATTTTGGGTAACTGCCCGGACTAATCAGGTCCAATACCCTTTTTGCACCCGGTGTCGGATTAAATGCCGCACCCGGAAACGAATAGGCGATTCCACTAAAGCCAGCGCCGTCTGTCAGAAAGGATTGCCCGAAGTCATCAAACTGATGTCCCCACGAATTCACAAGACCTCGGAATACAACTTCCATTCGCATTGTGTTTGTGTTGTACCGAAAGCCGCCACCCGCCTTTAAGCGAACAACGCCTCGTGGTGTCTCTGTATCAGTTCGTGTATAAATCGATTGATTCATATACAGCCGACCGTCAGGTCCCCAGCGAAGTGTGTGAAGATTATGGTGGGTGTCTTCTGTTCCAAAACCGCTAAGCACTCGCCGTTTCAGATCTGCTTTTCCATCACCATCTGTATCTTTCAGAAACAGCAGATCCGTGCTTTGCGCGACATAGCACCCTCCATCTCCAGGCTCAACTCCTGTCGGAATCAGCAAGCCGTCAGCAAAGACAGTTGACGTATCTGCTTTTCCGTCAGCATTTGTGTCTTCCAGTACAAGGATTTTATCTGGGGCAGATTGTCCAACTTCGATCATGGGATAGGCTTCGCTACTCGCCACCCAGAGCCTTCCTGCCGGATCAAAATTCATCTGAATAGGTTTGTTGAGCTGAGGGTTTTCAGCCCAGAGACTCACTTCTAGATTTTTACTAACAGTAAACTGCGGAGTCGGCTGTTTTGTGAATGTGGCATATCGAGATTCCGTCGTGGCTGGCTTTGATTGCACGGATGCACCGTCCAACTTCCTAAGTATTGCAATGGCTTGTTCTTCTTCAGCGATCAATGGATCGTATTGTGGAATTTCAACCGCATTCTGCCCTTGCTCTCGTTTTCGGAATCCAAAAACATAGGCCATGTTCGCGGGACGAGACCGATGAAACCACCACACATTCTTTTTCAAAATCTGGCTTCTTAATTTTTCGACATGAGGGTTACCAATCCATCTGTCATCAAAACCAAGAGTTTTCCCTATTTCGATCGCAGTTTCCCGATACCCAGCATCATTGAGATGAATTGAATCTTTACGTAGTTCCTCATCTTTTGCAGTTCGTGATAAATCAACAAATACACCGTTATTTTTCTCAGCAAGTTGCTTGATGGCTTTTGTGTATGCGGCTAATGCAGACGTACGTACTCGTGTTTCGTTCTGCGAATCAGATAGACGGCCTACTGGAGAGAGAAATACATAACGAAGGCCCGGCTGCATTTGTTGTGTTGCGTCGATGAGCCGTTGATAGTCTTTGGAGAATGTAGTAACTCCCGTCATGCCACTCTCAAGAGAGCTTGCCATTCCATACCCAAAGACAATGACGGTGGGCCGTACAAACTCGAGTTGTTTCAGAAGTTGTTTCCAGCCCTCATCAGCAGGCTCACGCCCGGCTGGCAAGAGACTTAAGCCACATCGTGATGTGCCGTTAGGTGTGTCGGCACTCCAGCCGAGATTGCGAAACGTTACGTCACGGTCAGGGAACGCCGCTGTCATCATCAGTTCAATCCAGCCAGCATATTGCTCCTGCTCGATCAGGGCATCACCAAGAAAAGCAACCCTGTCACCATTTCGTAACTCAAATTCCGCACTCCATGTAGTTGGTTGCACAAGGCATACAGCCGACATGAAAAGTACTGAAATGCGGATTCTTGACTGCCAAGGTTTATTCATACCGAGTCACTCCAAGGTGCACGCAACCGCAACTGCGAGGGGAGCGTTCGCACTGCTAAAATATCTGATAGGGTATAGGTGTCTTGTTCCTATAAGAATAGCACGGCACGCTTGTTCGGCTTGCTTGTATTTTTCATTCCGCGTTTACGGATGCCTATAGAGGGGGTTGCCACATTCCGTACGGATCATGACTCGTGAAATGAAACAGCGATGAGAGTTTATTTGGCAAGGTAATAATACGTAACAACGCTACACCTTTTTACGAAAAAAAATGGCGTATCTTGTTGCTTCGTTCGGGGGCTGGCATTGTTCAGTGTTGTTTTTGTACGCACGAAGCACTTTAGTTTTTTTTGCAAGAATCGGCAGGTATAAAGGTGTTTTTTACTGTTCGGCCGTTACGTAAACAGCTATCGTGGCGTAAGGTGAAGAGTTTGAAGAACATATGTTGTGGTGAGCATGTGTCATTGAAGGGCGATGTAGAATTCAACTGAAAGAACACATGAAATTCGTTCGGAATTTGTTCGACTCGTTCTTTCGGTCATGGTGCCCGATGACAGAAATAAATACAATTAGACTTGCGGCTTTCCAGATGCTTCTTGTTTTCTTTGGAGCATGGGATTCGCATGCCACGTGCGATGATGGCTCCATTAGTTTCAACCGTGATGTTCGGCCGATTTTGGCTGAGACGTGTTTTCATTGTCATGGTCCAGATGAAGAAGGACGGGAGGCAGAGCTGCGGCTTGATATAGAGAGCAGTGCGAGTGAAGATCGCGGAGGCTATCGGGCCATCAGCCCCGGCGATCTGAAGGCAAGTGAAGCCTGGAGTCGTATTGTCAGTGATGATGACGACATGCTGATGCCTCCTCCGGAATCACATCTTTCCCTGAATAAAGAGCAGAAGGCTGTTCTAAAACAATGGATCGTCGAGGGGGCTCAGTACGAAGGTCATTGGGCATTTGCTTCACCGCACGCACCAGATATCCCTGATATCCAAAGTGAGGGTTCTCACTATGCATCATGGGTTCGCAATGAAATCGACTCGTTTGTACTCGCCGGGCTCGTGAAAGCAGGTGTATCTCCGTCAGTAGAAGCCGATCCACGAACACTTATTCGTCGACTTACTTTCGACCTGACAGGCCTTCC
>DONH01000201.1:0-170 GCA_003509235.1 Planctomycetaceae bacterium | reverse complement strand
CCACATTTTGGTGAACGGATGACGGTGCCCTGGTTGGATCAGGCTCGTTACGCCGACACCAATGGATATTCGATCGATGGTGGTCGTGACATGTGGTTGTGGCGGGACTGGGTCATTCAGGCCTACAACGATAATATGCCATTCGATCAGTTTCTACGGGAACAGTTGGC
>DONH01000064.1 GCA_003509235.1 Planctomycetaceae bacterium | reverse complement strand
TCAAGATCTCGAATATTTGCCTCAAGAGTTTTATTTGCGCTGTCTTTGTTCGCAAGAGCTTTGTCAAGCGTTTGTATAAGCCCTCTGTATGTCGGGGTAGTATTCCCATCATCACCATATTTTTTTGCTTTGTCCTGAAGGCTAGCTAGTTCTTTATCAACGGCCTCGATTGAGTCGCCTTCGTTGACGCCAATCTTCGATTCCAACAGATCTTTTTGCGACTGTTCAGCTGCGGCAAGGCTCTGGCGAGCTTGGTTGGCTGCGTCATCAGCAGCCTTCTTCGCCACTTTGGCGTCCTCGTTTTGGGCATAGAAGACATAGGTCGTCACCGCCAAAACAAATGTACACATGACAAAGATGATCAGTGCGATCGTAAGAGCCTGAACGGGACCTTCTCTTTTCTTAGCCATTATTTTTTACAGTTCAGCATGTTTTGATGAGGGAAATCAGGTGGCTCGACTCACGAACACAAACACCGGAAAAATTGCATTCCTAAAAGCTAGTGTGGCATCGACAAAATTTCCACGGAGTATCAAGCCTGTGAACGATTGTAGGGTTCATACGGACGGCAAAGGCAAAATGGTGCTGCAGCAAGCCGATTATGAGGATTGGTTCGTTTGTTGAGGCCGGCACCCATTATGGCCTTTTTCTCCGGGCCCGTGAGTTTATGTACTCGATGAGTTCCGGCTCGAGAGAGTCTGGCGTCAAACCAAATGCAGTTTTGAATTGAGCCATCCGGGTCGCTGCGGAGTCCTTTGCAAGCGGTGGTTTTCGCTCAAATTGTGCGATATATGAGCAAAAGGCCTCTTTTTTCATGGTTGCTAGGAATGAGACAAATGCCCACGCGTGTGCGTATGCAACGAGCGCTTCTTCCGGGTCGTGAAAGGGCTTGTCGTCTGCAATAAAGCGAGAAATAAGACCTGGTGTGAATTGCTGAATCACTAAGTTAAGTCGGGGTTGGTTGATGGCCCCAATCGATCGCCACCCCCTGGAATTTGTGAGATCGGGCGTTTCAAAGTATGTTGCAATTCCTTCACTCAGCCAGACTGGAGTTGGTGAAAGCCGAACATGCAGGCCGGCGTTGAATGCAAGTTGATGAGTTGCTTCGTGAACAAGTGTTGCAATAAGACTCGCAGCCCGAGGGTTTTGTAAAATCTTGGTACCAACAGAATGAGAAGATTGACTTGCTGTCGTGTCAGTTGAGTCGCTTCCTGTGATGTCATAGGTTGTAATTCGATTCGTTAGTTGGTTGTAATATCCCACAATGCTGTGTGAGGCATCTCCAACTTCTTTTTTGGCTGCACGGTTATAGTCGTTGCGATTCGAAAAAATGATGACTATAAGCGGCTGTTCGGGCTGACTGACATCAAGTCCAGCCTGTGACCAAAAAGCGTGAAAGCCACTGAATAGTCGCTCAAGTAGGGCTGCAGACCAGCGGGCATACCCAAGCGAGGTGTCATAGCAAATCACGTAGTGTCGAGTCGTGAGAAATGTAAACCCAGTTGGAAGTTCAGCAACAATTTCTTGCCCCAACTGGTTTGGGGTAAGGAGATATTCATCGTTAAGGATTTCACGATGGATGACGCTTTTACCGGGAACAACGTGAAGCAACTGTTGGTTATCCTCGACCAGAAGACTGCCGTCTTGGGCTTCCACAATAAGTTTGCCACGCAGTATGTGTTGAGCACCTTCTGCCGTTTGCTGAGTGACCTTGATTGTGCTGGCGGTTTCACTCTTCAGTTCGGGAGGTGATGAACAGACCTGTGCTGCGAAGATGACAGCAAAAACAGGTGCTATATAGAAAAAGAAATAGCGTTTGCCCATAAACTGTACGACTTTGTTTCAGAGGAAAAGGCGGACCACTACTGTACCTTACGTCTGCGTTTCTGCTCGAGACTCAATTATGAGAAAGTCGAAGAGGAGGAACACTCTTGTTACGGCGGTCTAGGCAAAGCAGGCAGTTTGTTTTCTGGTTCACAAGGCAGCTTTGGTGTTGGTTCAGCATCGAGTGAATGAGTACTTTCCTCACCCACAAGAGTATCAGTTTCTACACTCTGTTCTTACAGAGGACTATTTACACAATGTCACTATGTCTATTTCAGAGTCGTCGTACGGCCGTTCGGAAAATGATGAAATCTAAAGCTTTGGTTGCTGGGTGTTTTCTCAGTTGTTTTGTAGGTGGCTGTGCAAGTTCCTTGCCTTGGGTCGATTCACAACAGGCTGCAATCGAAAAGGAAAAGTACGGGCTTAACGCGGATCAGAGAATTAAAGAACTGCGGCAACAGGCAAAAAAATCAAGAAGTGATAATTCTGAGTCACAGGCAGAGTTTTCAGCAGAACTTGTAAATCAAATGTTGGCTGAACATGATCCTCGAGTGAGAGCAGAAATTTTGCAACTCTGTGCAGATTTCGACAACCCATCCTCGCGTGCAATCTGTATAGGTGGACTTGATGATCCAGATACCCTCGTTCGTATTGCAGCCTGTGATGCCTGGCTCCAGATAGGAGGAGATGAGGCGGTTCAATATCTGGCCAATCGTTTCCGGAGTGATGAGGATGTTGACGTGCGACTTCATGCGATACGAGATCTTGGTGCTCTTGGTAATGAAGCCGCTATACCCGTGCTTGCAGAAGCACTTGAGGCACCTGATCCTGCGGTTCAGTTCCGGGCCGTGGCTTCGCTTAAGGAAGTGAGCGGTCGTGACCTCGGTAATGATGTAAATGCGTGGCGTGAGTGGGCGGAAGATCCTTCTGCGTATCGTGAAGAATGGTCAGTTGCTGAGGTATGGCGACAGATTTTTTAGGTTTGAATAAACCAATCAATTGACATGTTTCTTAAAGTCAGATTCCAAGAAAGTGGCTACAAGTTGTGTTTTCTGTTTCGGTCGTTTGAAAGAAAGCACGCAATGGGCTTAATGGGGCTAGAATTCCAGACTGATCTGCGTGTACAAGCAACTGCAGCAAGAGATCTTTGGCAAATCTATGAGTTTTCTGATTGTAGAGTTTAGGGGAGTTCTTTGGGCCTTTGGCTGATAGCCGCTTTTCTGATTGGTTCCGACCGATAACCACCGTATCTGTATCAATGGACGACTCCTACTTGGGTTTCCCCTGAACTTTGGTACTTGTGTGGGAGTTCGGGCGGCTGTGTGTTGATGCTGTTGCGGTGCTTTCGTCAGGTGTCCCACAGAAGGTCTGTGGGGTGACGGATGTTCTATGAATCGAATCCTCAACTTGACGCGACCAATCTGTGCCACACCCCTCTCCTGTCATTGATCTGAAAAAAGAGTCTTCGCGCACAAGAGCATTGGTGCCTCTTTGGTCAAGGAAGCGGTGCGTCCCTTGGCAAAAAGGAAGTCAGGGCGTGACACGTACGGCTGTCATCGGTGCTCTCGTCGGTATTGTTTTTATTGAGGGGCTTATCTTTGCAGCTGTCCCACGAGGTAGATTCGTCGATCGGCTTTTCCGTGGTTCTGAGCCAACCCCCCAACTTATTCCTGTGCCGGCACCAAGGCCACCGACAGTCGCTGAAAAGCAGGCGAGCAAAAAAAAGCTAGCAGGTATCCAAACGAAAGAATCAGAGCAGCCTTCTGTGTCAAAGGTCGACTATGATTGGGAGTCTTTTGTTCGTTTTGCCGAGGCAATTCAGGCTGTTGGCGAGCATGTTGCTCGTGTTGCCGTTGATCCAACGTACGGCCCCGCCGAGCAGCCGAAGTACCAGCCCATTTTTGATGCTTCAGAGTTGGCTGCGATTGAGGGGCAGCGAGTTGCCTCCTCGGTAGGCAATGGTACTGGAGGGAGGCCGACTCCCGTTCGTGTAACCGCAGCATCATCAAACCCATATGCGAGTAAGAAGCCAATTGGGTCGCTGCCTCCAAAGTCTGCGAGGCTTCAGCGTCTGCGGGTAAGAATCGCTCAGACTCTTGCTACCTATCAGCGTAGGCCTATGAATACCTCTCATCACAGCCCGTGGGAAATCATGCATGGCTTTGTGGGATTCGGTATTCCCACAAAGATACGCGTCGGTGGCCCACGAGGAGAGTTGGTCAACGCAATTGGTTGGATGAATTCCGGAGGACGGTGTCGGGGGCAGGTCATGCTTACCCTACGAGATGAGAGGCCGCATGCATTGTACGGCGTTGGTCTACAAGGGCATTCTGCACAGTACCTAGCGATTCTCGCTCAATGTCGAGTTTCAGCAAAGTCACCCCTCTTGCTTGGAGGGAAGAACTTTACCGTTGCTGACCTCATTGAGGATGAAAAGTTGAATTGCCGTTCCGGAACGGAGTTAACATTTGCACTAATCGGGCTTGCTCATTATCTACCCACAGATGCCGTCTGGCGAAGTAGTGATGGAGAAACGTGGTCCCTTGAGCGTTTGATGGAGGAAGAACTCCGGCAGCCGATCAGAACAGCGCCCTGTGGTGGAACGCATCGCCTTTTTAGTCTCGCATACGGTTGTCAGCGACGACTGAAAGCAACGGGCCGACTCGATGGGGTGTATCAGCGGGCCAACACCTATGTTCGAGAATATCAGCATCTGACACTGCAACGTCTGCAAAATAGAGACGGTTCATTTAGTACTGAATGGTTTAAGTACCCTGACAACCGAGATGACGATATTGATCGGAAAGTGCAAACAACTGGACACATTTTGGAGTGGCTTGTTGCCTCTCTAGATCAAGAGAGGCTTTACGAGAATCGCATCATTGCAGCCACAGAGTTTATTGCGACAGCGCTCGCTCGAGAGCCTGGACGGAATTGGAAGGATGGCCCGCTTGGTCACGCACTGCACGCCATGTCTATTTATCAAGAGCGAGTATGGGGTGTGGTACTGCAAGGAAATGTGGTTGCTTTTACGGGGCCGATGAAGGCGGCTGCCACAGCTGAAGTGGCTCGCTCGGATGAAGAAATTCGACAGGCAACGCTGCCGAACGATGATAAGACCCGGTTGTAAAACGTCTTTCTTGAATGCGAAGCGAGTCGCCCGTATCTTTCTAATAAGAAATTCAAACGGCGTCAGTTTTTCAGCATTTGCGGTCAGCAGCCATGAGCACACTGGTACTTTCTCCACAGCTAGTGCAAATTCTTGAAGCCGCATCGCAACTCGTCGATGTGACTGACTCGGCGGCTTTGCTTCTTGTTGTGGAGCAACGACTTGATTGGTCGCGGCTTCGTGACTTACTTAGCACGCAAACTGTATTGATAGCCTCAGATGATGAGTCGCATCTTGCTGGGGTCACAGACCATGGTATGGGTCGGATTATGATCGATGTGGCCGGTCTTCCCGTGCACGAGAGATTAACCCAAGCCCTGCTTGAGTGTGTCGCTGAAGACAAGATAGGTCCGGAGTCTCAAGTGGTTGCTGCTTACAGTGGGTTTGAGGCAGGTACAGTAGATTCCGTAAGCGTGCTCCGATTGACGGAGCATCTTGGCCAGTTGACGAGTCGCGATTTACGAAACCTTGATACAAAAGTGCCGCTTGAGACGCTCAAAGTAGTAGTTGATATGGCTGTTGAAATTGGTCGCGAGGGGCGGGAAGGAAAACCTGTCGGCACACTGTTTGTTGTTGGCGATGCCAGAAAGGTCATTCAGTCGAGTCACTCGACAGGATTTGATCCAGTTCGTGGATACAATCGCGGTGAACGCAAGCTCAACGATGGCCGCGTTCGTGAAGGGCTGAAAGAAATAGCACAGCTTGACGGTGCGTTTGTTGTTAGTGCCGATGGAACAATTGAAGCAGCAGCTCGCTATATTGATGCATCAGCAGAAAGTGTTTCTGTGGCGAAAGGTCTTGGGGCGAGACATTGGGCGGCAGCGGCAATCACACGGAGGACAAAAAGTGTTGCTGTTGCTGTAAGTGAAACGAGTGGCACAGTCCGCATCTTTCAGAACGGCGAGGTCATCTTACGAATCGAGCCATTTCGACGTGCCATGAAGTGGAAAGACTTTGAGTATGAGCCGCCGAGCGGTGACTAGCACGCGAACATCAATCGAAGGCCCCACGGTGGGTTCTGCGGTGTTTTTGTCTTCGCATCAATAGTGCTTGTGCAGGACGCTCTTGTCACACATGTGTGTCAGTCGAGTCTTGTATATGGTCGAAGTGGTCCACGGGGTGGTATGATCTTTGCACTTCGCTATGGCACAAAAACAATCTCAAAACGATGTTGATCTTTCGGGACAGACGGTCTGGGTTATTGACCTCTTTTCTCGGGTCTACCAGCTCTTTCATGCATTGCCTGAAATGAGTAGCCCCGAAGGCACACCGGTATCGGTCGTATTCGGCCTCACGCGTGATCTGATCGATATTACGGAAAAGAAAAAACCAAACTATTTGTTCTGTGGCTCTGACACGCCAGAGCCAACCTTTCGTCATAAGCAATTCGAGGACTATAAGGCAACGCGTTCGGAGATGCCTGCTGACCTTGTTCCGCAGTTGCCTCTTGTGAAGAAACTGCTTGAAGTGTTCGGGGTGCCGTGTCTCGAGCTTGCTGGCTACGAAGCGGATGATGTGCTTGCCACACTTGCGGCGCAAACAGTTGCGGCTGGAGGTGAATGTACACTTGTTACATCAGACAAAGATGCTCGGCAACTTCTTGGGCCACATGTTCGGCTTCTTAATTTACGAAATAACGTCTTTGTTGGTGAGGCTGAACTGCTGGCAGATTGGGGAATAAGGCCTGATCAAGTTGTCGATTATCTGTCACTTGTGGGAGATACGGTTGATAATGTCCCGGGCATTCCTGGTATTGGTCCCAAGATCGCGTCCAGTCTTCTGCAGCAGTTTGGGACGCTAGAGGAAATTCTGTCTCGGTGCGACGAGGTCAAAGGGAAAAAGCGTCAAGAAAATATTGCGTTGCACGGAGATACTGCGAGGCAGGGGCAAAGCCTCATTCAGCTTGAACTGAATGCACCGATTCAGATTTCATGGGAATCAGCTGTTGTTCAACGTCCAGATCCGGAGCCGCTGATTCAGTTCTTGCAGGAACTAGGATTCAAGACGCTTGTAAAAAAAGTACAAAGTCTTTCCGGCGGAAAGACGTCTGCTGCGAAGTCGGTAAAGCCGAGTGGTCAAGGGCTCTTGGCGCTTGGTGATGAAAGCCAGGGTGAACATGCTCGCTACCCAGCGCCGGTGCTGCCCGCAAAGGATTCTGCAGTCACATCAGCTGTGAAGAAACTACGAGAAAGTCTTTCGTCTGGTGGTTTTTTGATTGTGTCTGTAACTGAGTCTGCAGTACGGGGCCGAAGCAAAGCCGGGGAGCCTCCCGTATGGCCAGAGGTTACAGGTCTTACTCTTCTGGCCCACACGGATTCAGGTACTCAGGCGAGTGTTTGGTTTTCGGCAAAGCAGATCACATCGTCCGATGCGCTACGAAAAATATTGTCCGATCCTCGAGTTCCAAAAGTTGGCTATGACCTGAAACGACAAATAGTTGCCCTGTCGCGACTAGGTGTTGACCTGATTGGGCTGCAGTTCGACCCGTTGATCGCAGGCCACCTTCTTGATGCAGGACAGCGGAATCAAGGGCTTTCTGATCTTCTTGACCGTTTTGCCGACGTGGATTCATCAGGCACTCAGGTTCAGGATGTACCTCAGACAGCAGAGGAGGCCGCGTCTTCTTGCCACGGTGTTGCATTGCTCATTGAAGTGCTCTTGGAGGAAATTCAAACGGGTGGGTTTGGCTCTCTCTTTTCTGACGTTGAGTTGCCGCTAGCTGAAGTGCTGTCTGGAATGGAGAGTCGAGGCGTTCGTGTTGATACGAAACTACTTTCGGAGTTGTCAGAAGACTATAAGGAAAAAATAAAGATACTTGAGAAAGAGTCGCATGAATTGGCTGGGCATGCTTTCTCACTTTCTTCACCGTTGCAAGTTCGAGCGGTACTGTTTGAGGAGCAGGGCCTGCCAGTCGTCAAGCGAACGAAGACGGGACCGAGTACGGATGCAGAAGTGTTAGAAGAACTGGCACCTCTTCATGAGTTGCCAGCCAAACTTCTGCAGCATCGCAAGTATTCAAAGCTTAAAAGTACATACGTTGACGCACTTCCGTTTCTCGTTGATCCACGAACGAGCCGAATTCACACGACGTTCAATCAGACTATAACGGCCACCGGGAGGCTCAGTTCAAGTGATCCAAATCTGCAAAACATCCCGATTCGAACTGCAGAAGGGCAGCAGATTCGGTCTGCCTTTCGGCCAGCAGAGGAGGGGTGGCACTTTCTTGCCGCCGATTATTCACAGATAGAACTGCGTATTCTTGCGCATCTTTCTGGTGACGTTGCGATGCTTGAAGCTTTTCGCAACAAAGAAGATATTCATACTAGAACAGCGGCTGCCGTCTTTGAAGTGGAATCAGAAGACGTCACCTCTGAAATGCGTCGTACAGCAAAAGCTGTGAATTTTGGGATTCTTTATGGACAGTCAGCATTTGGGTTAGCGAAGTCACTCAGTATTTCTCAGCCTGAGGCAGCGGAATTCATCGCGTCATATTTTGAGAAGTTTGCTGGCGCATCTCAGTTTATCGATGAGGTGCTTGATCGGTGTCGGGCTGAGAGAGGCGTTACGACGATGTTAGGAAGACGGCGGGCAATAGATGGTGTTCGTGATCAAGAAGGACGTCGAGGCGCAGGAGGTGTCTTTGCGCTTTCCTTACCGGAACGGACCGCAGTGAATACTGTTGTTCAGGGTTCTGCTGCAGATCTCATTAAGCTAGCGATGCTGAAAGTGGCCCGTCGGCTAGTTCGTGACAAGTTGTCATCATTTCTTGTGCTTCAAATTCACGATGAGTTGCTTTTTGAATATCCGGATGCTGAATCAGAGCCGCTTCAGTCACTTGTTGTGCATGAAATGGGAAGTGCCATGGATCTTGAAGTGCCGCTGGAAGTTTCAGTACAGACTGGATCAACATGGGCTGAGTGTGAAAAATAAAGGTCGTCTGAATGACTGTCGTTGGTCTTATTGGGAAAATTGGAGCTGGGAAAACAACAGTTTCCAATCTGTTTCGAAACCATGGCGCCGTGGTCATTGATGCTGATGCTTTGACGCACGATGCGCTCAAGAATGAAAGTGTTCAGGAA
>DONH01000214.1 GCA_003509235.1 Planctomycetaceae bacterium | reverse complement strand
ACCCGAAGCTTCGTCCGTGGTGAAAGGTTGCAAGGAGTTTCATGTCATTGTATTGACGTACTGCCTTGGCAATTTCTCCATAGATGTCACGGCAGGGCCCCATTGTTCCTGCATTCCACCGGTTTACCTTACTGTCCCAAAGAAGGAATGAGTCATGATGGACCAGGCATATGCCTCCAAACTTTGCACCAGCGTCGTGCATGACGCCAACCCAATCATTTGCATCAAACTTGGGTGCAGTAAAAAGCGGGATAAAGTCTTTGTATCCAAATTTTTCAAGTGGCCCGTATTTTTTGGTGTGATAGGAGTAAACGCCTTTTGCGTCGGTTCGTGATCCCTCGTACAGGTTGCGTATGTAATCAGGACCGCCGTGAGCCGGCACAGAGTAAATGCCCCAATGCGTATACACGCCGAACTTGGCATCCTTGACCCATTCTGGAAGTGGGTTTTTGGCAAGTGATCCCCATGTAGGTTCAAAGTGTTGTTGAGCTTTGGATTCCACACTAGCGAAAACAATGAGCAGAAGCGTGCAAGCGAGCAGTAGAGAAGATTTCATAGTATTTTTTGACAGTAGTATTTTGAAAACGAGACTAGAAGATTAATTGATTCGAGGAGATAAGTTTCTTTGCTTAATGATTAACATTGACTTATTCAAGTGCCTCGTTGCTGGTAAACTCAGCAAAAGGCCCGGGTACTTTAGCAAGGTTTCTCTTGAGCAGTTTTTTCATGATTGCAACGCGTGACTTCTGCGAGGGGTCTGTTATGCGATTATTACGTTCCAGCGGATCGCTCCTGATGTCGTAGAGTTGATCTGCGTCGTAGTAGTTTGGATAGAAATCTTTCGCAGGTCCTTCAGAGCCCCGTCCACCAGGACGGTCCGCAAGATGCGTGTATGGCTTGGCAGGATTTGGCGACACAGTGCTTGGCAGTCGAAAAGCCAGGTATTTCCAGCCATCTTTGAGAACAGCACGTGTTGCACCGATTTCGAAGAAAAGATGATCATGGATTTCTTTATCATTTCCATGCAGAACGCTGGCAAAACTTTTGCCATCGACCTGATGTCGTTGTGATTCTGGAATGTTGCACAGGTCCATGATTGTTGGTGCGAAATCAATATTTGAAATGTTGACTGGCGAATGTCGACCGCCTTTGAACCGAGTTGGGGACCAGACCAGGCTTACAGACCGAATGCCTCCCTCGTATAACGAGCCTTTTCCACTTTCAACACCATGGTCATCAAAAAGAAAAACAATTGTATTGTCGAGTTCCCCCATTTTCTTGAGTTTTTGAAGAACTGCACCAATGCCATCGTCGAGCCAAAGAACATCGCAAGCAGTTGGTTCACCAGAAAGACCGGCCTCTGCAATTCGTTCTGGAATTGTTTTTCTTTCAGGCTGAACAGAGAGCGGTTGTTCGAGTAAGCCTGCGGGTGTCGCCAGTGGGTTACCTGTATATTTTTTGTATCTAGGGCCCGGTCCATGGTTGAGCGTTGTTGCCATGTAAAGAAAAAATGGCTTATCTTTCGTTGGCCAGGTATCAAGAAATTCAATCGCAGCACTTGTAATCCAGTCCATGTTGTGAAATTCAAGCGCTTTGCAGGTATGTCCCGGAAGATTTCCTTGGTACAGGTTCGCTGCAAAATCAAATCCGCACTGCTTGAAAGCGTGTACAAGTTTTTCCTGTTTCTCTGCATAGTATTGAGCCACTTTGGGGTCAGTCGGGTCAGCGTCTTCCGCTGGGCCATCATTTCTGGATACACCTTTGGCCTCAATGACATGATTTTTTCCAACCGCACCCGTGTAGTAACCGGTTTGTTGGAGACTTTTTGCGAGATTGGGAGTTGTCGAATCAATATGACAATTCCAGGTGATGTTTACTTGTTCACCTCGGTCAACAGTTCGCTGAAAACTAGCGGACCGGCTTGCATAGTTCCCTGTGAGAACAGAAAAACGTGATGGTGTGCAGACCGGGCTGGTCACGTATTGATTTGAAAAGACCACGCCTTCTCTAGCAAGGCGGTCAATATGAGGACTTAGGTTCCGAGGTTGGCCGTGTTCTGTTCTTCCTTCTTCAAGGAAGTTAAATTCACGCCGCTCCTGATCGTCTGTAATGATAAAAAGAATATTTGGGCGGGACTCTGCTGCTGCTGCTGCAATTTCTTTTTCGCACAGGAAAGAAAGTGGAGGTATCAGTAAGAAAAATACACTCAATACGGTTTGAACAAAAGAGTTCTTCATTGTTTTTCCTGGTCTACGTGATGTGCTCAACAGTTCTTGAGCGTGAAGAGAAACGCAAGGCTTTTGCTATCGCTGCATTTTGCTTCTCTTGCCTTTCTTTCCTCCAAGAATGGAAGAAAGGTCAAATTCTACTTCCTGCGGTTTTCCGGGAGTGCTGCGGCCTTCGTTAATATAACGAAGCATCATCGCTTCGAGTGATTTACTGATGTCAGTGTGAGAGTCAATCTGGTTTGTCGTCTCTCCAATGTCTGAAGCGAGATTAAACAATTCACGTTGGCCACTTCTGTGAAAAATTAATTTCCACTCGTCCCTTCGGATTGCTAGTCCCCCGGGTGCTTGGTGAATGGTCGCCTCACGAGTCGGGCTATCACTCGTACCAGAAAGCAGGGGCAAAAAACTGACACTATCTTCAGCGGCGTGACTAGGTAACGATTTGTCCAGAAGCTCAGCACACGTAGCGAATAAGTCGGTGAGGCAGATGGTTTGACTCGTTGTCGAGCCCGGAGCAATTTTTCCAGGCCATCTCGCGATGAAAGGCTCACGATGACCACCCTCGTAAATGCTACTCTTTGCCTCACGCAGTGGAGGGTACGGTCGTTTCGCAGCACCGTTGTCTCCTGTGGCAATGATGAGCGTATTCTTTGTTTGTCCAGTCTGTTCGAGTGCGTCTAGTATCTGGCCAAGCATGTGGTCCCCTTGGTAGACCCAATCTCCATACCGAGACTCTTTGCCAGATATACCGCCTTTACCTTTCATGTTATCGGCGGGTGCTATTGGATTATGCGGAGGGCACATTGGGAAGTAAAGAAAAAATGGCTGTTCGTTTTCTCCACGCTCAGTGATGTATTTCACGGCCTGTTTGATCATGAGAGGCTGGTTATCAACAGCGTCAACGTTTTCTACTACGGTATCCTGTTCAATAATTGACCCAATGTTTCGAGCATGCGTGAACCCGTAGAAGTAATCAAAGCCGCGTGAGTTCGGTCCTTCGGTAAGTTTTGTCCCAATCGGGAGTTTCGTTTCCGTGCCCGGCTTCCCGTCGATCCAGTTCATGCCGAGGTGCCATTTCCCAATACATGCTGTGTGATATCCCTGCTGCTGAAGGAATGACGCCACCGTTGGTCGATCAGTTGGGATGATTGGTGGCGAATATGTTTTCAAGACGCCGAACTGCCCAATACGGCATGGGTATCTTCCAGTTAGAACACCATATCGGGTAGGAGTGCAGTTTGCTGCTGCAGCATGGGCATCAGTAAAAAGCATTCCTTCCTGAGCCAGGCGGTCAATGTTTGGTGTTCGAAAAAGACTCTCAGTTCGATAGCTTGTGGGTTGGCCATACGCGATATCATCGAAAAGTACGAAGATGATATTCGGTGTTCCCAGCATGCCCGCAACCAAGAGTCTTTGAGTGCAGCCAAGTAGAATAAGTCCGAACAAGAAGATACGAATGGTCATGAAAATTTCCTTTACGAAGACCCTGATAGAATACCATACGCAACAGGCCAATGAACGTTTTCACTATTGGCTTCAGAGGCTATGGCTTCTTCAGTGGTGAATTGGTCGGGTGATACGAATTCCTTCGCAAGTAAGCAGTGATCGAATAGCTTGAATTATGTCAAGCGGAACGAGGCTATCCCCATGGACGCACAGAGTTTCGGCAGAAATGTGCATCTGCTTTCCTGATGGTGTCGTGATTGCGTTGTGTTGTGTAATTTCATAGGCCTGATTCGCAGCCTCGTGTGGATTGTCAATGATTGCATTGTCTTCGGTTCGTGAGATAAGTTCACCTGATTCGTTATATCGACGATCTGCAAAAGCCTCCGGGATCACGCGAAGACCCTCACTCTCCGCAATGAATGTCAGCAGGCTCCCTGCGGCTGCGTACAGCAAGAGATGGGGCCACTCACCTGCAAGTGAACGACTTACTGCAATAGCCAATGCCTCATTCGTTCCAACCTGGTGGTATAGTGCCCCATGAAGTTTGACATGATGTAGGTCATCACCAGCTACGGACGCGATTCGTGATACTTGACATAAAACCAGATCGGCAACGGCATCTGGGCTTATTGAGAGTGCCCGGCGGCCAAAGTGTTTGGGGTCTAGGTGACCGGGGTGACTACCGATTGCAGTTGCGTGATCACGTGCAAGCAACACTGTTGCTTGAATCGACTCGATGTCACCTGCATGCCCGCCGCATGCAATATTGGCTGAACTAATCAGTGGCATGATCGCATCATCATGCTGGCCACCTTCACCGAGATCGCAGTTCAGATCGATACTATGGAACTCGTTGGTCATACCGCCTTCTCAGTCAAACTATGTGTTTGGGCGATGCCTTGCTGTACCGTTGCAAGCACATTGTGTTGTTGACGGAGAAGGCGATGTGCTTCTGCGAGAGTGGTCTCGGAGAAACAGACTGTATCACCCGGGCAGAGTTGTGCTGCACGCGGCAAGTCTGCAGCAATGATGTGTCCCAGCACTGGATAGCCACCAATTGTCTGAGCGTCACAAAGAAGAAGAATGGGGCTTCCATCAGGGGGAAGCTGGACTGTTCCGGGCAGTACGGCCCGAGAAAGAGAAGTGGCCGGCAATGGTGGAAGTGCCCCATGAAAACGAATACCCATTCGGTCACTTTGTGCAGACACATCCATCGTCGTGTTTGTCATGGCACGATGTGCAGCTAAGACAGGTCCTTCAGTAAGAATCCGAAGTGTGCATGGGCTCGTGGGGAGGGGGGCTACGTCATTGG
>DONH01000236.1:985-17445 GCA_003509235.1 Planctomycetaceae bacterium | reverse complement strand
TTCTATAGAGGCGATAGCGAGGGGCTAATCGCGCAGGAGTTAGATTCCGCTTTCAGGCACCATCATGTGGAAAAGTATATTTCTAGCGATTGGAATATTCGCTACGCTGCTAGGCATTGAACTGCTATTCATCGATTCTGCCGTTGTTGTCCCACTAGCAGGTGGCATGGGTCGTTCAATCACTGCACCTGAATGGGTACCGTGGTTACTCATTTCTGGTGGAGCCATCACAATTTTAAATTTGTGTACACTTCCCAGTGGTTTGATCAAGGAATAAGCCCGCTGTCTGGCTTTCCAAACAGGCTGCATGCAAAGCCCCTGAATGTCTCTCTTGTACTATGATTCGTACTAAACATCACCCTGACCGAGACACTATTCTCTTCGATGGTGAGTGTCGTTTCTGTCAACAACAGATTGCGTTGCTCCGCCGGCTCGATTTACGACGACGGTTTATTTACACGTCGCTCCACGAGCCAAGTGTTTCCACCGATTTTCCAGAGCTTTCAATTGAACAACTCCAAGAACAGATGTTTGTAATCGACACGCAAGGAAACGCTCGTGGTGGTGCAACTGCTATTCGGTATCTATCTCGTAAACTACCACTACTCTGGCCGCTCGCTCTTCTGCTACACATTCCGGGCTCACTCCCAATCTGGAATTGGCTGTATGCATATGTCGCCAAACGAAGGCTCTGGATTGCTGGGCGGTGTCATACAACAAGCTGCCAAATACATCAGAAGTAGTCGGCTTTACTCTTTGCTCTGAACACCGAAAAACATGAGGTGCTGCCACGGCAACTCATCGAATTCACGTTCGAGAACAAAACCATTTGGCTCAAGTTCTTTTTTTACCTGTGCCTTTGTCATCTTATGAAGCGGCTTGATTGGTACCGAAGCATCTTCCCCACGAAACTCCGCTAAAACAATTTGACCACCGTCAGAAAGACTCTCTCGGATACATTTCAACATTTTTTCGGGATGAGAGAACTCGTGATAGACATCAACACAAAATACGAGGTCGACTTCTTCTTTGGGCAACCGAGGGTCAATAAATGTTCCCAAAACCGGTTTGATATTAAAGATTTTTTCCTGCCGCGCACGTGCAACAAGAAGTCGAAGCATTTGGGGCTGGATATCAACTGCGTAAACTATTCCTTCAGTCCCAACACGTCTCGCAAGTTCGAGCGTATAAAATCCATTTCCACACCCAAGATCACAGATAGTCTGACCAGGCTGAATTTGAAGTGCTTCAAGAAGCAGTCGACAATCTTCTTCACGTTGACGGCTTTCCCGAACTAGCCAAGGGGCTCCCGTATAGTGCATCGTCTGCGCAATCTTTCGACCCATGTACTGTGTTCTGGGTGGCGGGATTTCAACAGAACGATCGATCCTGAGATCAATTGCCAGTGGACGTTTTGATGAACGTTCTGTTTTTCTTAAAGAAGACACATCATCCGCAGCCAGTGAAAATGCACAAACACAGACTGCAGAAATAACGGCTTGAGAAACTATTCGCACAGGATATTCCAGTAGATAAGACATGTAAGAAGTTTACAGTCAAAAGAATGAAAAGCGATATAGTCATGCAACGCGATAGCGGGGTTTTTCCAGCAAGGGTATTCCAGCAACGTCGTAGCAACTCACAATTGAAATACCACAACGACTCGCATATGCAGTGATCTGCTCCCGATCAACGAGGATTGTCTTACCAGCCTCAATCACAAGCACCTTACCTCCTGAGGCTCGAATTGATTGAAGCGTTCCAATACCAATTGTTGGCATATCAAACCGTTCATCTTGCTGAGGCTTTGCAACCTTCACGACTGTCATACCACCAGAACGGCAAAGCCGCCCTGCCCGCCGAATGCACTCATCAGTACCCTCAATTGCTTCGAGGGCCATTGGAGCCTGGTTCTTTACGACTACTGTCTGCCCAATATCGAGCCGTCCAAGTTCTTTCGCAAGCCGCCATCCAAAAACCACATCAGCCATCCGACGTTTTGAGAGTGACTTGCCCGCTAGCACACCTTCAGTTGCCAAAAGCTCAGGAGCAAAATCTGTTGCTGGACAAATACGAATTTCTGACTTCTCAAAGGCTACGGCAATTGCTCCAAGAAGCGCATCGTCACGATTGTCTTTGCTACGAGTTACAAAATGTGACCAGAATGTCTTAAGCCCTTGCCAGTCAGGAATATGCCGAATCCATCCGAATCGACGAAACAGTTGCTTCTTATGAATTTTTCCGGCCATCGTCGCTCGACGCACGCCATTCTGACGGAAAAAGTCGATGGCCTTCCCGATTTCAGCAACACCGACTTCTCCATAAACATCAGCTATCTCCTCGAGTGATTCTTCGGCATGATGCCGGATTGTTAGAATTGCAACTCGTCCACCACGTCGTTGAATCGCTTCAGCGGTAACAATTGGAAACCGTCCCCAGCCAGCAAGAATACCGACCAGTTCTCCATCGAGTGATGGCAGTTCGTTCACGTCCCCGGACAAGGCTTTCATTGTGCTATCAACTACTCTTTATCTAGGGTTTTTAAAACACGCATTGAGGATACTTATTCCTCTCCAATGAGATTCTAGGCCGCTTTCGAGGAAGACTCTTTTGTTGCCAATTGAAATGTCTGTTCCAATTCTTCAACTCGTTTCAGTAGGTGCTTCACTTGCTTTCTCATCTCAGGAAGCTTCGACATTGAAGCAAGTTGCAGCTTGCGTTGCCTCAGATCAATAGCTGGTTCACCAAGTACTGTTTGCTTTGGCGGG
The DNA here is from genome assembly GCA_003509235.1 of Planctomycetaceae bacterium. GTDB lineage: Bacteria > Planctomycetota > Planctomycetia > Pirellulales > UBA1268 > UBA1268. The sequence goes on along the minus strand of DONH01000236.1, from coordinate 14,677 downwards.
ACATCATTTGAGACGCCTGATCGTGCACCAAGTACTGCGCCATCACCAATGTGAATATGATCACGCAGACCACATTGACCTGCCATGATCACCCATTCACCAGTCGTTGTACTTCCTGCCACACCTACTTGAGAACAGATCATATTATGTCGACCAACTCGACAGTTATGAGCAATCATGACCAGATTGTCTATTTTTGTGCCGCTGCCAATTACTGTTGGCCCGTATGTTCCACGATCGATAGTTGTTCCAGCCCCAACTTCAACATGATCACCTAATTCAACCCAGCCAAGTTGAGCGGAAAGCTCTAGACCTTGTGCATCCGGCTTATACCCAAATCCAAACGCCCCCAAAACGGCATTGGCATGAATAAGACAGTCTCGACCAACAAGGGTATCCTCATAAAGAACTGCATTTGCAAAGACCGTTGTCCCGGCACCAATTCGGCACCCCGCGCTAATTCGAGCTCCTGCATGAATAACAACTCCTTCGGCAAGTTCAACATCTTGACCTATGAGAGCCAAAGGATGGACTTCAACATCACCAGCAAGTCGGGCCGAGGGATCTATGACTGCTTGAGGACTCACACCTTGACGGTGTCGAGCACGCGGAGGACGAAAATGTTTAACAATTGTTGCAAAGGCTTTATGAACATCTTCAACCTCAATCGTTGGTCGATCCTGCGTCCCGGTACCTACTGGAACAATAGCAGCCGCTGCTTTGCTTTTGGAGAAACTCGGCAGTCGCTCAGCACAGTCAACGAGTGTTATGGCGTCTGTGGTCGCTGTCTCCAAAGTCGATGCTGCCGCTATGTGCTCTTGAAAGTCCAGCGCATCGGGTATGACAAGCTGACCTTCGACCAGCTTCGCAAGCATAGAGAGTGACTCAGACATCAAACAATCTCCCTGACCAAACACATAACAAAAGAACCACCAAGCGGCTGTGGATTGGGAGATTAGGAGTCCTGCTGGAGGGACGCAAGGTCGGCCAAATCTGGCTTATATGCCAACCAGAACTGCCACAACATGCCCACAGAAAGGGCCATTCTGAATGACCAGAGGATAGTTCGTATCCAATTTGAATTGACGAGAAAACGGAGAGTTTGAGCATCCCAGCCGGTTGAAAGCTGCAGATGACAAGGCACTTGAAGGAAAAATGTACTTGCCCAAATGCCCAAAAGGGCCGTCATGCCAACAATAGGGAAAAGTGGATGAACACCCCGCGGCCGATGCACAAGTAACCAGACAGCAGCAATACCTTCAATCAACATAGGAGGAATAACCACTGGCCCAGTGTGGTCACGATGGGCCACTTCCCACCTGCCAAAATCATCGTGAGGCCACCCTTCCATTAAAGGATAATGCACAACCTGAACAAACCATATAAGTCCAGTCATGAAACTGGTCGCAAGTACCTGAAGGAGGAGAGTTCGGGCACCCGGAATGACACTTTTCATCATGTTCCAATCGGAGCAAGCACTTCAACGGCGTTTCCAGCAGGGTCAGCAACGTAACAACTCCGCGTGCCATCTCGATGTACTTTCAGTTCACCAAAAGCTTCCGCCTGCGGATGGATAAACCCAATATGTGGCGGGTGCTGATCTGGAATCACGAGTGCCAGCCGGGTGTTTCCAAATTCAAGGAGTGCCCAGGTCTCGTCCTGATATTCAATATCGCAGCGAAAGTGTTTCATATACCAGTCAACTGCTTTTGCGACATTACTGACGGCAATCGCAACATGATGAATCACATCGAGTGGCGAATGAGGATCCACAGGAGGTAATTCACTTGATTCTAAAGGAGTGGCCATTTGATTTCTTTGGGCACTGGCATCTTTGGGACACATATATTTATTGTACATGTTCCAGACCAATTCGGGGGTACAAGCAGAGCGTATGCCGATCTAGTTCTTAGCCTTAAGATCAGCAAGTCCTCCATCGACTCCCAAAATCTGGCCTGTTACCCAAGAATTTTTTGGATCAAGGAACCAACAAACAGCACTCGAAACATCTTCTGGTTCACCAATCCGCCCAAGGGGATGCATCGAGACGGAAGCTTTTTCGGCAAGCTCACTTGATAAGAGGCCGGCAGCCAAAGGAGTTCGAACAAGACCGGGAGCCACACAATTAAACCGTATCTTAGCCCGTGCATACGTCGCAGCTGCTGAACGCGTAAGACCTATGACACCAGCTTTTGCCGCGGCCACTGCCTCATGATTCGCAAGACCTATTCTGCCGGCAGCACTAGATAACAGAACAACTGATCCGCCTGAGCTTCGTAGCAGTCGACCAGCAGTGCGAACACAGTGAAACGCGGTTGTTAAATTTGCCGCAATTGTTTCATGCCATTCATCTGAACTCGTGAGATGACCTGGCTTCAGAAGAATTGATCCGACGCAATTAACGATACCCGTTAATCCTTCTAAATTCTCTGCCGCTTTATCACCGCATGCGTCAAACGATGCCGCATCTGTTGCTTCAAGGGTTTGCCACTCACAGCTCAAATCCGAAGCACATTCCTGAAGGCTTTTTACATTACGGCCAGCCAGAAAAACTTTTCCTCCGGAAGCTATAACTTCTCTCGCCACCGCTGAGCCAATCCCACCAGCACCAATGATCAAAACTTTCTGCACGTGATGTACTCCAACAGGGGCTTATTACGGTTGAAGACTTCAGTTTACAGCCAGTCGCCGATGGTCCGTTCAAGATTTGCTTCTTCAGCCATAGTTCGTAACTTTGCAATCGCGCGAGTTTGTATTTGACGGATTCTTTCTTTGCAGACTCCCATTTCTGCACCGAGTTGCCTGAATGTTTTTGGCTTATCTCCATCGAAACCAAATCGAGCCAGCACAATCTGCTGCTCGCGGGTCTCGAGAGAGTGCAGGAACTTCGAGAAGAGTGTTTTGAGATAACGAACCTGATCAGGAGAACACGATTCGTGATCAGATACTTCCTCCGCCCGATCATTGACTGGCTCATCATCAGAGGCGAAACGATTGCGGTGCTGGCGGCTTTTATGAGAAATTCGAAAGAAGTGTCTCTGGATAGCGTAGGTCGCGTATGTACTGAAACGATTACCCAGAGCGAAATTAAACTTTTCAACGGAACGCATTAAGGCAACGTTTCCTTCACTGATCAATTCATCGAAAGAGTGGCTCGGTTCATTAAATTTCTTAGCGATCGAGACAACCAAGCGAAGGTTGGACGTAATGAGAATAGCTTTTACTGTCTCCGCCTCTGCAAGAATGCACTCGATTTGCTTCATTTGCTTCATTGTCGCTCGTTTTGGATCAAGACGACTCCGCTTTTGAAGTGCCTGAAATTTCAACCAATTCATTCTGCGAAAATAGAATTGCTCCTCATCTTTCGACAGTAGCCGAGTTTGGTACAAACTGGCCAGATATGGTGAAAGAGAGCGACTCGAGGAGGATTTTTTATCCGAAGAAAAGCCTTCCAATGGGATTTTCGCATCGGCTGGCGGTGAATTGGCGAGTTGCTCTGCATTTTTCTCAAGAAAAACATCTCCCCCAATGTATTCAATGTCCCTACTAAAAGGTGCTACCCTCTTTTTCGAAAGGATTGTTTTTCTTCGCTTCTCAGAGGGCGAAAGACCAATAATCTTTTTTGGCTCACTGGTTTTCGGGGGCATTCTCGAATTTCTCTGAGATTGCTTTCCGGCTTTTGGAATTCGGTTCTTTGAATCGGCGAGGGCAATCACAGTTCGTATCCTTTCTCACGAGTCCCACAGAGGGATTTTCAACCAATCACTTGTCATGTTTAGTAACCGCAGGATTTGCATCGAACTAACCGGAAATTACGAATTTTATGAATAACCCATAAATCCTGCGGCAAACAGCAGATTTTCTGAGCACCTACATTTTTTGGTGATCACCCTTTGGCAAACGTCAAAATCGTGACTCCGGACTTTCTTCCTACCCACTGATGCATTACTGAAATAGGATTTTCACATGTCCTAAGATTCTTTTGAGGCCGTTTATTGACGTAATGCACTCATCAAGTGTCTTCGTTTGATGCTCTATAAAATTAAAAAATTTTTGATGGATCCGCATGATCAATAAACACTGTCGCTACCTGTTCACACTCACTGACACATCAACTTCATATTTACCTGAATAATTATGATGAAAAAAAAATCACATTTACTCGTATTCCCGCACCAGCTTTTCAAAAACCATCCAGGATTGAGATTGAGTTGCGACGGAGTTTCTCTCATCGAAGATGATTTGTTTTTTGGAGACCTGAACTACACAGCAATTTTCCATAAACAAAAGTTATGGTTGCATCGTGCATCTATGAAAAAATATGAAAAATTTTTAAAGACAAAAACAAAAGAGGTGGTCTACGTAGAACACAAAGAGAATGGAGACACACTGAATAAACACATCCAATCACTTTCCTCAAAAGGCATTAAGAATCTTTGCGTCACCGAATCTCATGACTACTTGCTAAAAAAACGATTGATTGAATCGTGTAACGCTAAAAACATTCAACTTGATTTCATTCCTACACCCATGTTTATAAATTCTGATGAACTCAATCGTGCGTACCGAACAGAACGCAGCAGATGGTTTATGGCAGATTTTTACAAATACCAGCGTAAGAGACTTAACATTCTCATGAACGGTGATGAGCCGGAAGGAGGTAAGTGGTCGTACGACGAAGACAATCGCAAGAAAGTTCCTAAACAATTACTTGGCACGATTCCATCGCTGCCGACTGTTCGGCGTGATAAGGTCGATAAAGAAGCGAAAATTCATGTGGAGAACAAATATTCGAAGAATTATGGTTCCATCGATGAATTGTATTACCCAAGTTCTCACAAAGCAGCAGAGCAATGGCTGACCCACTTCTTACACGAACGATTTCATCTCTTCGGAGATTATGAGGACGCTGTTGTTGAAAATGAGAATTGGCTTTGGCACAGCGTGCTTACTCCCTTAATGAATATTGGATTGTTAACTCCTCAGCAAGTTATTGATCAAACTTTAAAATTTTCTCAAAATTATTCTGTCCCACTCAATTCTTTAGAAGGCTTTATTCGTCAAATCATTGGGTGGCGTGAGTTCATGCGAGCAACCTATGTCGATCATGGCATAGAGATGCGGACGAGTAATCATTGGAAGCATACTCGATGTATCCCACTGAGTTTTTATGACGGTACAACCGGGATTAGTCCAATCGATAATGTCATCCACCGCCTCCTTAAGACAGGATACTGTCATCATATCGAAAGGCTAATGCTTCTTGGCGGCTTCATGTTCCTTTGTGAAATCCATCCTGACGAAATTTACAGATGGTTCATGGAAATGTTTGTTGACAGTTACGACTGGGTAATGGTTCCTAATGTCTATGCTATGAGCCAGCATGCAGATGGTGGCCTCATCACAACAAAACCATATTTTTCAGGATCATCGTACGTTAAAAAAATGAGCAACTATTCCACTGGTGAATGGGCAAAAACCTGGGATGGGCTGTATTGGCGGTGGATATGGAATCACTCTGAAGAACTTTCTAAAAATCCTCGATGGGCCATGATGTGTTCCATGGCAAAGAAAATGGATAAATCAAAAAGACAAAGTCACATAAACATTGCCGAAAATTTTCTTAGTAAATTACAATAAATATTCTGTCGTATGCGTTCTGTCATAAAAATAGAAATTTCATTGTTTCGCCATCAGAATATCTACGCATGAGTACATGAAGGGTATCGATGAAGAATAATAACAATCTTGAATACACGAAAGTTTAAGAGGCACTGCAGTGACCATTTGGTCCTAAATTTCCATTGATCTAAAAACGTACTACTTCCCATGATAACGTCTTTTTTACCGCAAAAGCTTTTTGGTGCTTCCGATAGTCGCGTGTTCGACCAGGAACGTATCGGAATATTGCTTTTCCATTCCCTAAGTCAAAATCAAGACGATCTTGCCCCGACCCTGCCCACATAAACAGGAGCACTTGGTACGTCTTAAAACTCATTTGCTTCTCAATGTCTTCTGTTTGCTGAAGGCCTAACAGTTTCACGGCTTCCACCTTGGAATTTACCACGAATGGCGAGAACACATTCTTTTGCGTTTTTGTAGTGAGAAGGCTTTTCAATTCGAGAGGTTGCACCAGTTTGTCGCCGGATGCAAGAACCTGAGAGGAAATGAGTACACCAAAACCAATTAATATTTTCTGAATTGTCGTTCCGGCATTCTTCATATTTTTCACTGATGCTTTCCTCTACACAAGAGCTACTGATACCACATGGATGCTTTGACGCGTCTATCTAGGCTCTTTCAAGAACAATGCGATAGTGAAAGTCACTGTCTCGCTCACGGAGGACTTCTGCAATCATCAATTTTTTTTCTGCATCTGTTTTACGCTGAAGCAGACGATCTGTTTCATTGAGCGGGTGATTCGGGAAATACATCTGTGTTATCAGTTCAACAAAGCCTCGCTTCATCACCTTGAAATGGATATGCGGTGGGCGTTCCCAGCCAGGTCCGGCAGGATAGCTACCAGGCATTACCGTGTGGAAACGAAACCCGCCTGCCGTGCCACTCGGCACGATAGCCCATCCTTGAAAATCCTGATCACGTGGAGCAGGGTTTGGATCATGCGGATGGTTGTAACGACCTTCGGCGTTTGCCTGCCAGATTTCAACCGTTGCATCTTCCACTGGATTCCCTGCAGAATCATAAACCTCTCCCGTAATCCATATATCTTTTCCCTTCGCAGGACCTCCATGTCCTGTGACATGCGTTAGGTCAAAATCTTTGTCTTTTTGTGGAAGGATTGGATAAAAAGGTCCTTTAATCTCATGAGGAGTCGTCTGCTCCTCTGCCACTGTACGAGACGGATACAACCAACTGGCAAATCCAACAAAAAAACCACTGGCTATGAATTGACGTCTCTTATGGTTATCCATATGACCACTTCTTCCATGAGGAGTTGTGTAGATCTGTGACGGAACATCGACTCTCTACGTAGTCTGTGGATTTTCTTTTATATATGTTTCCGCGCGTAATACATCTGGCGCATGGGCTAGTAACACATCAGCAGAAATGACTTCTTTTGCATAAAGGTCAATAAAAGACTGAGTAAGAGTCACCATGCCTTCTCGCCGCTGAGTTTGCATGATTGAGTCCAATTGAAAACTTTTATGTTCGCGAATGAGATTACGAGCAGCATTATTCAAGCGAAGTATTTCAAATGCTGCGGCACTGCCTTTACTTTTTTTACCAACAAGAGACTGTGCAATAAAGCTATTTGAGACATTCGCTATTTGTGAACGAACTTGATCCTGCTCATCTTCTGGAAACGTGGAAATAATACGCTCTGGAATATCTGCAACACTCGCGGAATGAACCGTTGCGAATACGAGGTGTCCCGTTTCGGCAGCCTGCATGGCCGCCTGAATCGTTTCCGCGTCTCGCATTTCTCCAACAAGAATTACATCGGGGTCTTGCCGTAATGCCGTCCGCAAGCCATCTGTGAACGAATCAAAATGAGTATTTTTTTCACGATGCGTAAAGACTGAGTGGTGTGGCGTGTGGACAAACTCAATCGGATCTTCGAGTGTCAGAATATGCTTTTGTTGATTTTGATTAATATAATCAATCATTGCGGCAATGGTTGTCGACTTCCCGCTACCAGTCACACCTGAAACGATGACCATGCCAGTGTTTTCGAGAGATATTTTTTCAAAAATCTCAGGCATTCCAAATCCTTTGACTGTTGGAATATCCTCAGGAACAATTCGGCAGACCACCTTAAATCCCTCAAGGCACTTTGCAAAACTTGCCCGAAGACGGCAGGATTTTTTAGTCCTAGTTCCTTTTACCTGGTAGCCACGATCAACAGCCCCATGCTCGTCAAGTTGCCTCGAGGAACGATCATCGAGAAGGAGACTCTTTAGATCTTCGATCTGCTGGGATGAAACCTTTGGCAAGTTAATCTGTCGAATAGCACCATCGATTCGAAACTGGGGTTCATCACCAGTCTGAAAATGTATATCAGAGGCACGGTGATGAATTGCCTTCTGAACAAATTCATCAAGATCAAAAAGTTTTGACATGCTTCCAACTCCAAACTCTAAGTAATTTTTCTACGAGTCTCTATTCCTGCTTCCGCATAGTGTTGCTGAAAACAATGTATATGAGAACGCAACAGGGTGATGTTCCAAAGGCTCAAATTCTCGAATGCGGCCGTAAGCACGTGCTTTCTTTGCAGATGTTCCGGAATTGCACGCCATTGACAGGCTCGCTAGGGTCTCGCTTACATTCCATGACCCACCTGTGGTTTTACCGTGTTACCCCATCATTCGCGTCTTCAGGTCTCGTTCTGGTGCTGCCTCATGGCGAGCACGATTTCGGCGCAAGAAGTTGTTTGGGTGCAACCTGTTGATTCAGCACCATATGAAACACCTTTGAACAATACGGCAAATCAATGGACGCCGTATAGGGATGCCAGTCAACGAATTGATCTCCTCCCACCGGTCGACTTTAATCTTGAGCAGGATACATTCGCCAGCGAACCGATTGCTGATCTGGACCCGATTGAACCAGGGTCCAGTCGACGGAAGAAGCCTAGCTTTGGTCGGGGTGCTCCTTTGAGCATGGGTGGTTTCTGGGCGCCCAACACACCTGTTGTCAATCAACCAGCAAACCTGCAAATGAATGCACAGTTTGCCCGGGTGGCCATGCCTCTTGGTATTCCAGAAGAAGGAAAACCGCTCTGGTTAGCGATTGCTAAGTTCGGGCGACTCGAGCTGGCAACAAATGCAATCCTGCCTGATTCAGCGGAACCTGTACCAAGTCAATTCTGGCTAGTTGAAACCGGAGTCACTCACATTCGTCCTCTTGCCTCTGGCAGTACCGTTGGTGGTACATTCCTTTTTGGTTCGGCGAGTGACAAACCTTTTTATGCTGGTCGTGATCTAACGCTCATGTCAATTCTCTTTGCAACTGTACCAGCACGAAACCAGCGTGATGACTGGAGCTTTAGTCTTTTCTATTCACCAACATCTCAGTTGCCGTACCCTCTCCCAGGAATCGCTTACGTGTGGAAGCCCGATGAGACGCTTGAGGCTAAAATTGGCTTACCTGCTGGAATTGAATGGCGTCCAAATGATGACTGGGAAGTGACCTTCAACTACTTTCCACTTGTGAATGTAAATGCCATGGTGCGTCGACGTTTAGCTGACAAACTGTGGTTATTTGGTGGCTATCGCACCGATACGCAGATTTATTTTTTGGCTGATCGACTGATTGAAAAAGAACGTTTCTATGTGTTCGACCAGCGTGCCGGTATTGGGCTTGATCAACAAATCGGAGCTGGCTTCAGCCTTGAGTTCCTCGCCTCCTACCTCTTTGACCGTGAACTTTTTCAAGGGACAAGCTTCACTTCTGGACGTACTGATGTCGTAGAGTTTGACCCCGGCCTTGGCCTGTCCCTGCAACTGCTGTGGAGAAGATAACGACTACTCGTAATCCCACTTCGTGATCCAAGGATCTGCAAATTGCCGTTGCATTGATTTGAGCTTTTCTTTGTATCTGAGAAGCACTGCTGCCTGATTTGGATCATCAGCAAGATTCACGGCCTCCTCTGGGTCTTCTGCAATGTGATACAGCTCAAACCTTGGACGGTGAATATATTCTTGGACGGTCTTTGTTCCGTAGGGAGCGTCAAGGCTCCGCCGATACTGAGACTGCCAGCTACTGGCGGCCCAGAGATCGGAAGCAAAAGGGTAGGGAAGTGGATGCGCAATATTCCAAATGAGTTTCCAGTCATGATCCCGTATGGCTCTCATAGGATAATACATCTGAATTTCATGGAATGTATGTGATGCAAAATGTGCATCATGAATTGGCATGTCTGTGTCAGACAGAATTGGAATCCAAGATCGTCCGTGATACGCTTCGACACCTTTTCGAGGACCATGATTTTCATTCGCAGCATACGGTTTATCTTTCCAATATTCTTTTGGTGCCACCCAGTGTTTTGGACGCCGCTTTTGATGGTCAAGCTCGCCCGCAAAATCAAGTAATGACGGCGCGATGTCTGTGTGATTGACAATACTCTGAGTTCGTACTCCTCGAGCTTTTGAATACGGATCACGAACGACAAAAGGAACGCGAAGGCCAGGCTCATAGACTGTTGTTTTTCCGCCAGAGAATGCCATGCCATGATCACTGGTAAAGAGAATGAGTGTTTTATTGAAGAGATCTGCTTCTTTCAAAATCTCAACAAGCCGTGCAAGCCCCTGATCAATGCGAGCACACGACTGGTAATACTGAGCAAGCTCACTACGAGTTTCTGGCGTATCGGGTAAGAAAGCTGGAATCTGCATGTCCTCAGACTCGAAAAAAACTTCCTTTATTCCCTTATGACTGCCTCGATTTTTTATATTTCCAAAAAGATCTGGTTTCAGTTCTAAGGAAGAGCCTTCGTCGCGCCCACCTCCACGGTGGGGATCACTGGTGGCAAAGTAGAGGAAGAATGGCTTCTCACTTTTCGAATTGATATACTCAGCGGAAACATCTGCCATCTGGACTGCATTGCGTGGATTCCCGTGGAGTACGGTTTCAAAGTGATACACTTCCTCTGGCGCCACGTGGTACTTTCCGATACGCGCGGTTCGGTACTCTGCTCGGGCTAAGGCTCGAGGAAGTGACAAACTGACCACGTCATACCAACTTGCGAACTTATGAAAGTCATGCTGATGCCCGTACTGGCCATTAGCGTGATTATGTAATCCAGACAGAATGACCGAACGGCTTGCTGAACAACTTGCTGTTGTTGCGAATGCGTTGTCGAACACAACCCCATCCGCCGCCATGGAATCGATAGCCGGAGTCACAGCAACGCGGTCACCGTAACAACCCAACGTTGGCGATTCATCATCTGTCACAAAGACAATGATGTTTCGTTCAGCTGCTTGGCTGGATTGCACACAAAGAATGGTTGAAAAAACCGTAAAGAGAATGACACGCATGAATCCTTCTGGACAAAAAATTTGGCTTGGTGTGTGAGTGTTCATTTTCATAGAAGAGGCTCCAAACGTGGTGTTGACCATTCCACTAAATTACCTATGTTCACGATCTCCAAAAGTATGGTTGAAAAATACCGTAAGAAACCTGGAACTGTGGGCCGAGGAGGAATTGCTTCGTTTCCGTAATTTCCCCTACAGTACGAGAAATTCTTTGTTTTCCCAAACGTGAGAACCGATGACCGCCTACTCGCTTACCCATTTGCGACAGCTTGAAGCTGAAAGCATTCATATCATTCGCGAAGTCGCTGCTGAATTTGACAACCCTGTCATGCTTTACTCGATCGGCAAGGATTCAGCCGTTATGGTTCGATTAGCCGAGAAGGCGTTCTATCCAGCCAAGCCACCATTTCCGCTTATGCATGTCGACACCACCTGGAAGTTCCAGGAGATGTATCAGTTGCGGGATAATTACATTGCGAAAGAATTGGGATTCAAACTCATTGTTCATGTCAATGAAGAAGGTCGGGCACAGGGAGTCAACCCTTTTACGCACGGCAGTAAAGTCCATACTGATATCATGAAGACGCAGGCTTTACGGCAAGCACTTGATACCCATCGTTTTGATGCGGCTTTCGGTGGAGCCCGGCGTGATGAAGAAAAAAGCCGTGCCAAGGAAAGAGTCTTTTCTTTCCGTGATGATTTCCATCGCTGGGATCCCAAAAACCAACGACCTGAATTATGGAATCTTTACAACACAAAGGTAAAGAAGAACGAAAGTATTCGAGTCTTCCCAATTTCAAACTGGACTGAACTCGATGTATGGCAGTACATCCATCTTGAGCAGATACCGATAGTACCGCTTTATTTTGCAAAAGAACGACCCATTGTCTGGCGAGAAGGTGTCATGATCATGGTCGATGACGATCGAATGCAATTGGAACCAAATGAAAAACCAGAAATGCGAAGAGTTCGCTTTCGTACCCTTGGCTGTTACCCACTGTCTGGCGCCGTTGACTCAACAGCCACTACACTTCCTGAGATCATTCAGGAAATGCTTCTGACCACATTTTCAGAGCGACAAGGCAGGCTTATCGATAGCGATGAAGCCGGCTCAATGGAGAAGAAAAAGAGAGAGGGATACTTTTAATCTATGTCTCACCAATCATCGCTTATTGCAACTGACATTGATGAATACCTTGCCCAACACGAGCGGAAAGAACTTCTGCGGTTCATTACCTGCGGCAGTGTAGATGACGGCAAAAGCACGCTTATCGGTCGACTCTTCTATGAATCCAAAATGATTTATGAAGATCAGCTTACCGCTATAAAAAAGGATACGACGCGTTACGGAACAACTGGTGAAGAAGTCGACCTAGCACTTTTTACTGATGGGCTTGAGGATGAGCGACAGCAGGGAATTACGATCGATGTCGCATACCGTTATTTCTCAACCGAAAAACGAAAATTTATCATAGCTGACACACCGGGCCATGAGCAGTACACCCGAAATATGGCAACTGGTGCATCCACTGCTGATCTTGCCATTATCTTAATCGACGCGCGACATGGCGTTCTTCCGCAAACCAAACGTCACTCTTTTATAGTGTCACTTCTTGGCATCAAACACATCATTGTGGCAATCAACAAAATGGACATTGTTGACTATAGTCAGGACGTATTTGAATCCATTCGTCGAGACTATGTTGACTTTGCTGCGCGACTTGAATTGCCCGATGTGCACTTCATGCCAATCTCTGCACTCAAAGGTGACAATGTCGTGACAAACAGTGAAAAGATGGCATGGCATGAGGGCCCACCGCTCATGCATCTTCTCGAAACGGTCTACATCGGTTCTGACCGCAATATGGAAGACTTTCGATTTCCTGTGCAATACGTCACACGACCTAACCTTGACTTTCGTGGCTTTGCTGGGACTGTTGCATCAGGAATTATTCGTAAGGGTGATGAAATCATTACCTTACCGTCTCGCAAGAAGAGTCGTATTCAATCAATTGTGACTTTCGATGGTGAACGTGATGAGGCATTTGCTCCTCAGTCAGTAACCCTCACCCTTGAAGATGAAATTGACTCTAGTCGTGGTGATATGATTGTCCGAGTAGGGAATCTCCCAAAGGTTGATCAGAAATTTGAAGCAATGCTTGTCTGGATGGATGAAACGTCACTTATTCCAGGGAAAGAATATCTTTTCAAACAGACCGGAAAAGTCACACCAGGTCGAGTAAGTTCCATCAAGTATCGAGTCGATATCAATACACTTCACCGCGAACCTGCACCGACGTTAGCACTCAATGAGATTGGTCGCTGTGGAGTAACTCTTGCTGTTCCAATTGCTCATGACTCGTATCGACGTAATCGAACAACTGGCTCTTTTATCATTATTGACCGGCTGACAAACGGAACTGTCGGCGCAGGCATGATCCTTGATCGAGAACCAGAAGAAGGTGCTGCCCACTGGGATGATGAGCCGGCAACCGAAGGCCTCACGGTCTCTTCCAGTGAAGTGACCATTGAAGAACGCCAGGCTCGTTTTGGGCAAAATCCGGTCACTATCCTCATTACGGGCCTCACCGGTTCAGGAAAGACAACAGTCGCTCAGGCACTTGAGCGCAAACTATTCGATGATGGTCGTGCCGTTATGGTTCTCGATGGACAAGCCATGCGACTTGGCATAAGC
>DONH01000236.1:0-654 GCA_003509235.1 Planctomycetaceae bacterium | reverse complement strand
GGGATCTTGGCTTCTCAGCGAGTGAAAGGAGTGAAAATCTTCGACGATCTGTAGAAGTCGCAAAGATTGCAAATGATGCCGGCTTCATCGTCATTGCAGCTTTTGTTGCACCTGATGAGCAGTCGAGACAGAAAGCCGCCGAACTTGTGGGGACAAAACGGTTTCTCACCATCCACCTTTCAGCACCAGTAGAAGTCTGTCGGGCTCGTGATGTGAAGGGACAGTATGCAAAAGCAGATGCAGGTGAACTGGGTAATTTCCCTGGTGTATCGGCACCGTATGAAGCTCCATCAGAAGCAGATCTTGTGCTTCCTACTGACACGCTCTCAGTCAGTCGATGTGTGGATGCAATCATCGAACTCCTCGAGACCAAGGGTGTTCTGGGGTGAGTAACGGACTGGAAGAAGAAAAAAAACGTAGGGACTCAATTCGTATAGGAATTCTGACAGTCTCAGACCGGGCCAGTCGGGGTGAATATGCTGACGAAGGTGGGCCCGCGGTTTACGATTATCTTCGTGAGGTGCTTTGTGTTTCCTGGGAACCTGAAATTCAAATTGTTTCAGATGAAGTCGACTGTGTTGCAGCAGCTATCGAAAATATGTCAAGCCATGGATGCTGTCTTATTATCACAACAGGCGGTACAGGTCCTGCACC